>CAZDMX010000274.1:0-4038 GCA_964506085.1 uncultured Thiothrix sp.
TCTTCAGCACTCTAGTCATTCTCGCTACGTTTCAACTGAGTTTTTTAGGTTAAAATTGTAGTAGCCTCTCTATTCTCGGATAAGCTCTTATATGACTAACGCAACCACCGCACGTCTATCTTCAGCTACCAAGATGTTATAGGTGCGACAAGCCGCAGAAGTAGTCATTATTTCGAAACCAATACCCGTTTCAACGAGTGCTTTTAATATTGTTTTGTCTGGAATGATGTGTTTTTCACCCGTCCCTAAAATAATGACTTCAGGGTTAAGCGTTGTCATCAGAGCGATGTGTTCTGTTGTGATTTCTGCAAAGGTTTGGATACCCCATTCGACCAGAGCATCTGGTGCGATGATGTGCGAGATGTTTATTTTTTTCTTTTGCACCACTACATAGTCTTTATCAATGCCTGTGATGAAGTTTTGGGTGCTTGCCCCTAAGTCTTCAGTAAATTTCATTAGCGGATATCTATAAGCTGGGTTCTTGAGATGACTTCGTGTAATGCTAGCTTTTTTGCGTTTAAGTACGTCCAGGCTAGTGCTCCAAGCAAAAATAACAAACCTATGCCAATGGAGCTTGTGCTTGAGTAAGAGAGTACTTTATAACCTAACAAAAAGCCTGCTAGCATGATGGCTAATAAAGAAAAATAACGGATTAGAACTTGTGTATAAGTAATAGCTTGACCGGAAAGGCTAGCAATCTTTATCTTCCAGACACTCATGCCGAGTGTTTGCCCGCGATGCATGCAAAACCATTGATAATATAAAAAGCCTATTAATAGCTCCATGGCAAAAATGCTATAGGTCAAACTGCTATCAGCTTCGATGATTATATTTCTTTTTTCTAATAAATAGGACATGATGCCTGCCACAATGAGTGCTAACGTGCCAGCGATAGCGAAGTCATAGAGCATGGCTACCAAGCGTCTGTTCATCGGTGGAGGTGTAACAGTTGTAGTCGTTTGGGAATTAGTTTCAGGGTTCTTAGGATTAGTAGTGTTGCTCATGTCATTTCCAGAAAGTTAAGTAACATATCGTGTCCATGTTGGGTAAGAATGGATTCGGGATGAAACTGTACACCTTCAATGGCATATTCTTTATGTCTTACCCCCATAATCTCATCAAATTCGCCCGCATCGTTTTCAGTCCATGCGGTGATTTCCAAACAATCGGGAATGCTTTCTTTCTCAATGACTAAAGAATGGTAGCGAGTGGCCACGAAAGGGTTCTCAAGATGACTAAAAACACCTTTGTCAGTATGGTGCATCATGGATGTTTTGCCATGCATAATTTCTTTTGCACGTATGATCTTTCCACCGAAGGCCTGGCCGATTGATTGATGCCCCAGACAAACTCCAAACAGCGGTAATTGACCGGCAAATTGTTTTATCACCTCTAGTGAAACACCCGCCTCATTAGGAGTACAAGGCCCCGGTGAAATTATGATTCTTGTCGGAGATAGTGTTTCAATTTCAGACAAGGTAATTTCATCATTTCTGACGACTTTAACGTCGGCTTTTAATTCACCCAAGTATTGCACTAAGTTATAGGTGAAGGAATCATAGTTGTCGATCATTAGTATCACTTTATTTCTCCTCCTATTTTATTTATGTTTGAGTGAGCTATCAAGCCCAGCAGCAGCAAGACTTGCGGCATGAAAAACCGCACGGCCTTTATTCATGGTTTCTTTCCATTCAAGCTCAGGTATAGAGTCATAAACGACTCCTGCACCGGCTTGAATATGTAAAGTATCA
Organism: uncultured Thiothrix sp.; assembly: GCA_964506085.1. Lineage (GTDB taxonomy): Bacteria > Pseudomonadota > Gammaproteobacteria > Thiotrichales > Thiotrichaceae > HyVt-477. Next base: position 1,752 of record CAZDMX010000274.1, read on the forward strand.
TCTTTGATAACGGCAGTACGAATAGCAATGGCTGTGTCCATATTACCATTCCAGGAAAGATATCCGATAGCACCTGAATAAACACCACGTTTTACGGGTTCAAGTTCGTCAATGATTTCCATCGCTCGTATCTTGGGGGCGCCGCTGACCGTGCCAGCAGGGAAAGTGGCTTTTAGAACATCTATCGCAGAAAGCTCATCTTGCAGAGTTCCAATGACGTTTGAGACTATGTGCATAACGTGTGAGTAACGCTCAATATTCATCTTGTCAGTGAGTTTTACACTGCCTATTTTACTGATGCGCCCGGCATCATTACGACCAAGATCAATAAGCATTAAATGTTCAGCCAGCTCTTTGGGATCATTGAGTAATTCTTCTTCTAACTCTAAATCTCTTTGTGGTGTGTCGCCTCGTTTACGTGTACCGGCAATGGGCCGAACAGTAACGGTTCCATCATCCAGTCTAACCAGAATTTCAGGTGAGGAGCCGACAATATGAAATTCATCCAAGTCTAGATAATACATATAAGGTGAAGGATTCACACTACGTAATGAACGGTAAAGATCAATCGGAGGCGCAACATAGGGAATACTCAGGCGTTGTGATAACACAACCTGCATGACATCACCTGCGGCAATGTATTCCTTGGCTGTTTTTACGGCTTGTAGAAATCCCTCTTTGGTAAAATCAGACTCAAAGTCTTCCTCAGATATTTTAACCGACGTATGGGAGGGCGTGTAATATTGATCAATGGAAGCATGCATGCGTTTTTCAAGTGAGTTCAGCCGCTTTTGTGCATCGTCATAGCTGTCTTTTGTCGCTAATACAATCAGGTAGAGCTTGTTGCTTAAGTTGTCAAAGATCACCACTTCTTCGGAAAGCATCAATAAGATATCAGGTGTGCCGATGGTATCCGTTTTTTTAACACCCGCTAACTTAGGCTCGATATAGCGAATCGTGTCATAACCGAAATAACCGACTAGGCCGCCAATAAAACGTGGTAAACCCTCTATTTCTGGCACACGAAAGTTACCTTGATAGTCTTCGATCCATTGTAGTGGATCATCTACCTTTTCTTCTGAGAGGGTTTTGTTGTTTTCGGTAACAGTGATGGTATGGTCAGATATGCGTATTACTGTGCGACAAGGCAGGCCAATAATTGAATATTGCCCCCATTGCTCGCCACCTTGAACAGATTCGAATAGATAGGAATAGGGTGCTTTTGCCAGTTTTAGGTAAACACTAAGAGGGGTGTCGAGATCGGCGTAAACTTCACGCACTAAGGGAATGCGATTGAAGCCTTGATCTATATATTGCTGAAATGTGAGGATATCCATGAGAAAAGCTGCTCAGAAAAAATGATAAAAATAGTGTTGATGCGTTATCAATACTATTTTCGCCATCGGTCATTTCTAAACAGGTTTTTCATGATATTAAATATCCAGTATTCATCGTTGCATAAGTGTTTGCATGTATTCGCCTCTAAGTAGGCTCTGTAAAAAAGTACTTAGTTCCCTCCCCTTAGCAGAGAGGGCGTTACTGCCAGTACTTATGTAACGATTAATAGTTCGGTTAGCTCAGTCATTGAATCAATCACTGCATCAGGATGGTAGTTACGAATATCTTCACCATGATTATAGCCGTAAGACATACAAATAATCGAAAAACCAGCAGCACGAGCCGCTTTTACATCCGATTTAGAATCGCCCAGCATCAAAGAGTTTTCAGGTAATACACCCAGTTTCTCTGCTGAGTATATTAGTGGCAGAGGATCAGGCTTCTTCTTCTCAAGCGTATCGCCACAGACAATGATTTCGAATTCATCGTGTATGTCTAAGGCTTTTAGAATAGGAATAGTGAAAGCTTCTGCTTTATTGGTAACACAACCCATCTTAATATTTTTGGCGTTTTGGAGAAACTCAAGCCCCTCTTTAACACCCGGATAAAGCGTACTGCGATCAGAGTGATGAATTGAGTATAGCTGGTTGAAAATAGGCATCGCTTTTTCAAGCAATTCAGGATCAGGGTGTCCATCGAGATCATTAGTTAAACCCCGTTCTACCAATCGAACCACACCATTGCCAACCCAGTTGCGAACAGCGGCTTCACCGTGAGGTTCCATACCGAGCTTAATAAGCATTTCATCAACGCAATAAGCCAAATCGGGGACGCTATCAACCAAGGTGCCATCTACGTCAATAAGCACCATTGAAGGAGAAAAAGAAGTCATGTAATAGTCAGGCCTTAAACGTCAGCAGCCGCTAATTCTGAGCGGAATTCGGTAATG
>CAZDMX010000275.1:0-2448 GCA_964506085.1 uncultured Thiothrix sp.
GTGCCAGAGTCTTCCTGCAGGAGGGTTAGTCTAGCGGGTGAAGCCACGGTATTAGGCTGATCTCCTATGTAAGTAATAACTCGAAAAGTGCCATTATTTTCATCCATTCGAAAGGATTTTTGAGATTGCGTCCAGCCCAAATGTCCATCTACTTGCGCAGAACCTTTGTAGTTTATCGCAGTGCCATTTAAAGAGAACTTATGAATATCCGTGGTAACAATAGTTGGATACACGGTTAAACCACCTACAATTTCATAGTTATACTGTGTGGTTGCCAAATAGAGTGATTCCGCAGAGACATAAACACTTTCCGAATCGCCTAAAAAACATTTTCCGGTAGGTGTGGGCGTGGCCGTATTCAGATCAATCGCGACAACACTGATCAAGGACGCATTGGAATTTTCTTGATCACTATACTGAGTAGTAAAGCAATCTGCGGGGTTTATTACATTACCTTTTTTTGCACCATCTAATGAATAAGATGGCAAATAATCACTCAATATACTGGCTTCAATGATAGCTTTATTTGCCGTCACTTCAACATCGGTTTGTGGGTAATCTATCAAGCCCGTTAAACTCGGTGTATGGCGTGTAAACAAGTAAAGAGTAGAACCCACTTTTCGACTACTAATCAGCTGCCCATCCAGCTTTAGCTGATGTTGTTGTGCTAATTGTCCCGCCGTTGAATTCAGGAAAAAAACCTGAGTTGAGCGTTTTTGCCAATACAGCTCATCAAACCATACATTCCAGTAGTTTGGATTCTCACCCGTCAGCGCAAGCAATGTTCCTCTATCATGATATAACCCGCTTAGTGATGCACCACCGGTTTCCAACGCTAACTCACTGATTAAAGTGGCCTGTGCTGAACTTGATTTATAAGCTTTAACGGAGGGTGTGTTAGCCGATGCTACGTACAAATAATCAGCGTCATTCTTTAAACGATCTGCTTCATCAACAGCGGCCACTTGCAGATTGGTACTAGAAAAACTATTGCTACCGTCTGCTTCAAGTGCAAAAACGGGAGGTTGCAGTCTTTTTTCACCATAGCGTTTGAGTAGTTCTGCTTTGATGAGACTTTCTAACTCGGTAGTGTTGACTGGTTTTAATGCTGTTTTATTTGAGTCTCCCGGTTGCTGAGGCTGTTCAGGTTCGGGGATTTGAGGTTGTTGAGGCTCGGGAGTTTGGGGTTGCTGACTGCTTCCTCCGCCACATGATGACAGAGTCATTGCTGTCATTAATGTGATAAAAAGCCTTGTTATAAATATTTTCATTATAGCCCTTGATCTCTTTCGATAGATTTAACCTAAAAAACTCAGTTGAAACGTAGCGAGAATGGCTAGAGTGCTGAAGATAAAGGAATTTCTGGAAAATTTTGGCTTTATTCGTAGTCACTCTACGGGTGAAGTCAGAATTTTACAGAAAACCTTTAGATTCAGTGCTATAGGCATTCGCAGTAGTTTTAACTGAGTTTTTTAGGTTTAACCAAGGACAATATAGCATAGTCAGATTGTTTGAAAACTCACAAGTACAAAAAAATAGGCAAGTTACATTTGCCTATGGGGACTCATATATAGAGTGGATATAGAGGAGCTTTGCACGAGAGGAGGACGATATTAGAAATAACACAATCTTATTCGTCATTCTTTCATGCAAAGCTGTTAACTATTATCAATCAACCTTATCAGCCCATTTGTTTGCAATAGATTTAGCGGCATCACGCCCACCTAGTCCAAATGCCAATGCTGCTGCAACTGCTACGGCTGCCAGAGTAAAGCCAAATGCCATGTTAACAATATTGTCAGCCAGACCCATTGCTTTGAGTCCCATCGCAAGTACCAGACCAAGTATCGCTATTCGTGCGATACTTGCCAGTCCGTCACTACCATGTTCTTTTAGCTTGTTATACGCAATCGTACTAAGGAAATATCCAATAACCAAGATTAGGCCACCTACCAAAATCCCTCCCCCAAACTCTAGTATTTTTGCAAAGATATTGGAGATGATTTCAATCCCTAACGTATTCACGGCAGCGGTAGCTGCTGTTAACATCGCAAAGAACATAATGGCATTACTAATTAATTTGGTCGGTGTAAACGTATCATCAAACATACCTGTAATGCCTAATGTCTGTGGTAACGAATCCACGTTCATTCCATCAAGCACACCTGATAAAATGGAGATTACTAGTTTGGCAATAAAATAGGTTACCGCCAGAATAATGCCAGCGCCGATAATATTAGGTATCGCTGTCATCAGTTCGTTCAGCATTTGTGATGCGGGTTCCGTTATAGAAGGAATATTTAATACACCTAAAGCTGCAATTGCGATAGGAATCAAGATTACGGCAAACAAAAAGGCACTGCCGATTTTTGATATCTTGAGGCTATCATTTCCTGTTTTTTCATAAAGCTGCTGATCAACTTTCCCCAAGCCCGCACCTACCAGACC
>CAZDMX010000275.1:2461-4032 GCA_964506085.1 uncultured Thiothrix sp.
AAACTACCTTGGCGATAACCCAACCTGCATAGCTGATAACACCTGCGCCAATAATATTAGGTATAGCCGCGAGGAACTTGTTCAACATATCTTTTAACGGGGCTAATACGTCCGTTAATCCAAAGTGCTGTAAAACAGCCATGAGTACAAAGATGGTTAATACCGCTTTAACCAGCGATGAGATAGGCCCTGAGAGCTTATGTTCATTAAGGAAACCCACACGATTTAAGAACCGCTTGAAAATTCCTGAAATGAGTTTAACAATAATCAGACCTACAATGAGTATTAAGAGGCCAATGAGTGCATGGCCTAGTTTACCTGAGCCTAAAGCACCCAAGCTGTTTGTTAATGTGGATAATGCGCCTTCCATAGTTTTCTCCTGTGTTTCACTTTTCAACTAACATGAATGAAGGAATGGGTAAACCTATTCCTAATTATTGGGTAATCAGAACCTCTATACGACGGTTTTTACTACGTCCTTCTTTGCTGGCATTAGAAGCGATAGGCTCTGCTGCTCCGACTCCTAAAACACGCATGCGTCGTGTATCAATGCCCAATACTTCCAGGGCAAGTGCTGTTGCGTTAGCGCGGTATAGCGACAATTGAGCGTTACGACTGAAGCCACCCGTACTGTCGGTATGGCCACGAATCAAAATATGCGTATCAGAATGGTGGTGCAATAAGGCTGCCGTTGCTTTGAGCTGATGATCAGACTCGGCTTTTATTTTAGTTGAGCCTGATTCAAAGTAGATACTGTCAAATACAATAGGTTTAAATAATTCACGATTGATGATGGCTGTTTTAAGATTACCTTCAAAACCACTGGGGTCTATATCAATTTTTGTTCCATCAGGTAGTGTATAAACTGTTTCAGCTTCAACTTTGTCAATAGCTTTAGCCTGGTCTCTTATCTCTTCAGCGGCTTGTTCCCCTTCCTCATTAGGTTGGGTAAGTTCTTTTTCTACCGTTTTGACTTCAACAATTTCTTTTTCCTCAACGGGTGCCGGGGCGACTACTTCTTGCTGTTGTTCTACTTGTTCTGTTTTTTCAGGCTCAACCTGAGAATCCACTTGTGCTGTATCATCACGATCTATTGAAACGGGTGGTGATTCTGGTTTAGAAACCGCTGTAGCGGTAAGTGCAGCTGCACCTACAGTACTTGCATATAAAGCTGTATTACTGGTATCAATATTTGCAAGAGATGATTGGGGGGATGCGGATCCTGCTGAGTCAAGGTTCTGACCAGAATTCCAGCCATGATTCAAGAACCAGTACAGCAATCCGAATAAGACAATAACGACGCCTGCAATTATGTATTCTTGAGTTTGGGTAAGGTCATCATTATCTATAGTGCTTTCTGACATATCAATCTTCCGTGTTGGCATATCTTATACAGTGACATCTGGAGGTCGTATTGAGAGAAAAATCTAAGAGTTTAGATATCAAATAAATTTTTGACCTTCCATAAAAGAATCATTTGAACAGCAATATAGCACACTAATTATATAAGATGCATTATTATCTTGCCATATCTTACTGTTATTTAATATTTTTTATAAAATTACCAAGAA
>CAZDMX010000276.1:0-4028 GCA_964506085.1 uncultured Thiothrix sp.
GTTAGGTAAGGCTAATTTGTATATCAGTGGGCCTTTAAAAGCAGATATATTGCCGGTTATTCTGCAAGACGATCATGGCGATGTCGCTTTCTATGCTATTCCTTATGCTGATCCAGCAACAGTGCGGGAAGTATATTTTGACGAGAGTGTAGACGATGAGGACGATTCTGAGCTACGCACACATGATCAGTGTATGGCAAAAATCATCCAGCATTTATCTAAAACCAGTAAAGCTCGCACGGTAGCGATTAGTCATTGCTTCTTGTCAGGTGGCTCGGAATGTGATTCTGAAAGGCCACTATCGGTGGGTGGAGCAGAGCAAGTTTCTGCACAGCATTTCAAAGGCTTTAGTTATACCGCTTTAGGGCATTTACATAGACATCAGATAAGCAACGACACGTTGTGTTATTCAGGTTCCATTCTTAAATATTCTTTCTCCGAGGAACATCATAAAAAATCAGTTACGCTTGTGGATATGGATGAAACGGGGCAGTGCGACATCAAGCCAATTTCGCTAACAGCTTTACGTGATATACGGAGTATTTCAGGCGCTCTGGATGAGATTGTTACGGGCGCAAAAGACGACCCTCATTGCGATGATTATTTGCTCATCAGTCTTACAGATACCCATGCCATTCTTGATCCGATGAATAAGCTTCGTGCTGTCTACCCTAATATCTTACATCTGGAACGCCCTGGATTGATGTCTAGGTGTAAGCAAAAAGGGGTAGATAGAGAGGTGATGAAAAAAGGCGGCTTGAGTATGTTCAAGGACTTTTACAAGCAAGTAAAAGACGAAAATCTCACTGCTGAGCAAGAAAAAGTATTGGTTGCCTTGCTGGATGAAGTCAACGCTTCCGAACAACAAGGAGGAGCTTGAGATGCGTCCTGTCAAACTCTCAATGACCGCATTTGGCCCGTTTGTAAAAACAGAAGTCATTAATTTTGAAGCTTTGGGAGATAGACCCTTATTCTTAATCAATGGCGCGACAGGTTCGGGAAAGACTACGATTTTAGACGCTATCTGTTTTGCATTATATGGACAAACCACAGGCAAAGAACGTGAAGCCGTGCAAATGCGTTGTGATTATGCGGATGACAAAACACTAACTGAAGTGGAGTTTATTTTTGAGTTAGGAGAAGAACAATACCGCATAAAGCGAATTCCGGTACAACAGCGTGCTAAAACCAAGGGCGAAGGAACGATGGAGCAGACAGCTTCAGCAGAGTTGTATCGGTTAAATAAGAGTAAACAAGCGGGTGAAGCTGAGGAAACGGTCATCGTGGCCCGTAAAGTACTTGATGCTACAAAAGAAATCGAGCTATTAACAGGCTTACAGGTTGATCAGTTTCGTCAAGTCATGGTGTTACCACAAGGCAAGTTTCGGCGCTTGCTAATGGCTGATTCCAAAGAAAGAGAAGATATTTTTAAGCAGTTATTTGAGACACATATCTATACTCAAATCGAGAATAAACTGAAGGCAAAAGCGAAAGAGGTCTATATCGCAGTTGCCCAGCTTAAAGAGAAACAGCAAGGTGTGTTAGTCAATGCAGAATTTGATACTTTTGAGGCGCTGTTGACTGCTATCGCTTCTTTGGAGCCAGAATATAAAAAAGTAAAAACTGAAGCAAGTAACAAAGTAAAAAATTACCTTAAAATGCTGAAAATGTTTGAAGTGTCAACAGCACTCACTAATAATTTCAATAATTTGGATCAACAACTGAAGAAACTTGATCAATATCAGCAACAGGCTAACGCTATTGACAATAAAAAAGAACAAGTGAAAAAGGCAGAGTTAGCGCAAAAAATAGAACCCTGTTTTAGTGAAATGGTTCGCTGTACTAAAGCTGTGCTAGTTGTTACGGAGAACTTGGAACAAGCCGATACAACCCATAAAAGATGCGAAGAATCATTAAAACCTGCGAAACAGGAACTTAAAAATAACACCGAACGAGTGCAGCAACTGGATGAGAAAAAGCAGGTATTGATAACATTGGAAAGCTATCGCGAAAGATCAGCCACTTTATTACAGACCCAGGAAAATCTAAAGAAAAACCAAGCGTTATTACAAGTGGGCGAAAAGACACTAATAGCAGCTCAACAGCAATTATCTAAACGTAATGAGCAATATGAAAAGAGTGAAAAGGAGAAAGAAGATTTAGAACACGGTTTAAAAAATTCGATAGATACCACTCTTCTACATAAAAAATTAGGTGATCAGCTAGAGCAAAAGAAGCTCATTGACGAGCTGGTCTTGCAAAAAAATACGCTGGATAATCAGCTTGAACAAGTGGTAAAAAATGGGAATATCTTAAAAAAGGAGTATATCGAAAGACAAGACAGATCCAAACAATTGGATTTACTTTGGCATAATGGGCAAGCAGCTATATTAGCTAAAGAACTAGCGCAAGATCAGGCATGTCCAGTTTGCGGTAGTATGGATCATCCCACCCCTGCTAAAACTACGCAGCAGCTACCTACAGAAAGTGACCGAGAAATAGCACAACGAGACGTCGAAAAAGCTGAACGGGTTTATCATCAAGCTCGTGATGAATATAAACAAGTTAGTGCTGAACTGAACAGTACAATAAGCCGCATAAGTGCAGATGAGAAGCGCTTAGGTAGTGTCGTAAAGAGACCGCTTGAGGACATTAATCAGCAATATCAAGATTTAACCGAGCAACTTGAGCACAATAAGCAAAAACAACAGCGCTTAGATGCTCTGAAAGAAGAATTTAAGGACTTAAAACAACTTCAGTTGGCAACTAATAAGAAGCTAGAAAGCGTTAAAACAACACAGCTTGATTTAGTTACACATGTAGAGCGTGATAAAGCAAAAGTAGGTAATGCTGAAAAGGAGTTACCTAAAGAATATAGGGATTCTGGCAGCTTGGAGAATGCCATCAATGATGCAGGTAAGAGCATCAGTCTATTAAAGAAAAACATAGATAATGTACAGCATACCTATAATGAGGCTAGTGAAGCGTTTACCCAGTCGAAAACCACTCTGCAAAACCTTAAAAGCACCTTAGACAAAGAACAGGTTTCGGTAGAAAAAGCGATAGGTGAATGGAAACAGCAGCTTGATAAAAGTCCTTTTGATAGAGACATTGAATATAAAAATGCACAACTTGATGACGCTTCACTGCTGCAATTAAAAACCAGTATTGAAGAGTATGAAACAAGCTATCAACAAGCAAAAGGTGCATTGAAGCAGCAGCAAAAAGTACTTAGAGGAAAAGATCGACCTAACTTGCCAGTTATTCAAGAAAAAGTAGACAAAGCATTAGCTGAAAAAGACTCTATTGAAGATAAAATGAAACAGCTAGATATACAGCTGGTTCTATTGAAAAAAGCGCAAAAGACGTTGGATAAATTCGCTAAAGAATTGATCGAGAAAGAAAAAATATACAGCGTGGTTGGCACACTTTCTGATGTCGCCAATGGTGCAACAGGAAATAAGATAAGCTTACAACGCTTTGTACTGGGTGTGTTGCTAGATGATGTGTTGATTGCGGCAAGCACTCGCCTGAAAATGATGAGTAAAGGGCGTTATTTATTGCTTCGCAAGGAAGACCGTGCAAAAGGCAATAAAGCATCAGGTCTGGAACTAGAAGTAGAGGATAGCTATACCGGTAAGGTTCGGGCGGTATCTACCTTATCGGGTGGTGAAAGTTTTATGGCATCACTTTCATTGGCATTGGGATTATCCGATGTTGTACAAGCCTATGCCGGAGGCATTCGTCTGGATACTTTATTTATTGATGAAGGTTTTGGTAGCCTTGATGCTGATTCATTGGACTTGGCAATTCGCACACTGATCGATTTGCGGAACACAGGTAGGATGGTTGGAATTATCTCACATGTTTCCGAATTAAAGGAGCAAATTAGATTGCGTCTTGATGTGAAAAGCAGTAGCGTTGGCAGTTATGTAGAAATGATCAATTGATTGATATTTAAGCATCTTTTTTGAAACACTTTTTTGATCAAATTATGTTTAAAAAGTACCGGAACTTTACAAACATAT
>CAZDMX010000277.1:0-4027 GCA_964506085.1 uncultured Thiothrix sp.
GTGAAACTATGCCATCGGCAAGCTTAGGCTCAAACCAGGTTGATTATGGGGTCATCACATCATTGTTGTCAGCAACATTCATCAGGTCTTCCATGCTAGTTGCGAACAGTGAAAATGCGACCGCCATTTCCCCACTATCGACACGCTTTTCTAGGCCTTCTAAGCCACGAATTCACCGACAAAATCAATACGGTTGTCTGTGCGTGGATCACTGATGCCCAGTACTGGATCAATCAGGTTATCTGCTAATCGACTTACATCTAGTCTGGCAACAGGATCATCCTCATTGATTAAAGCAGCTTTAAGATTTAGCCGATACCATTGGTCTTTTAGGTACATTCCATATTCAGAGGTTTGCATTGGTTTTACTGGGCTATCGCTTTTTGTAATGTCAAATCGTTCACTCACTTTGTCAATAAACTCATCAACCGTTAATCCATTGAGGTCTTTTATTACTCGATTGTAATCAAATATTTTCATTTGATGATGTGGGAAAATAACCGTTAAGAAATAATCCCATGGCGCTTTACCTTCAGCAATACTCGAATCAGCACGTCGAGTTGCGGCGATGCGCGAAGCTGAGGCTGAGCGATGATGTCCATCAGCTATATAGATAGCATTCATTGCATTGAAAGCATCGGTGAGTTGTTGAATCAGGTTGTCATCATCAATCACCCATAAGGTATGTTGAATCCCATCATCGGCAGTTGCATCCATAGCAGGTTCTGCTGAACTAATTTTTGTAATGATGTCATCGACAACAGGTGTATCTGGATAGGCTAATAGTACGGGGCCTGTTTGTGCATTGACTGCCTCAATTTGTCTGACTCTGTCGTCTTCTTTAACCGGACGGGTGTATTCATGTTTACGGATACGGTTGCTGTCGTATTCATCAACCGATGCGCCAGCAACCAGGCCAGTCTGCTCTATATCTCCCATAATTAGACGATAGACGTAATAGCAAGGTTTTTCGTCTTGCTTTAAGACACCCTCTGCCATCATTTTCTGCAAATTTTCAGCGGCTTTTGCATACACATCTGGACTATAAGGGTCAGTGCCTTCAGGAAGATCAATCTCCGGTTTGGATATATGTAGAAAACTCCAGGGCTTTCCTGCTGCTCTGACACGCGCTTCAGCGGTGTTTAATACATCGTAGGGAGGAGCAATCACATCATCTGCTCTACCTGCTGCTGGTCGTAAACCTCGAATCGGAGATATTAAATCCATAGAAAAACCTTAGGGGATAAGTTGAGGGAATAAATAAAAAATGAGAGTATAACGTGCCTGTTTTTATCTGTCGTATATTTTGCACATATTTTATTTCATCCATAAGGTTATTAGTTATTTCATAAATAACCTTTAGGACACCTCTAATCTCTTGTATAATCCGCGACTTTCCAAATTTCATTCCCTTGAGTCTCAGCTATGGAATCCTATTTACTTCCCGTTCTATCCATTTTGGCAGGTTTTGCACTGTTAATATGGAGTTCTGATATTTTTGTTGATGGTGCAGCTGACTTAGCTCGTCACTTTGGTATCTCACCCATCTTGGTTGGTATGTTAGTCATTGGTTTTGGAACTTCTGCGCCAGAAATGCTGGTATCAGGAGTAGCTGCCTTTAATGGCAACCCCAATATGGGGATTGGAAATGGAATCGGCTCAAATATTACTAACATCACCCTTGTCCTTGGAGTAACTGCGCTTTTTTATACATTGCCAGTGGAGTCAAGAATCATAAAAAAAGAATTACCGTTGCTATTGGTGATTAGTTTTATCGCTATGATTGTACTCTATTTCGGTGAGTTTGGACCTTTAGATGGTGTGATATTACTGATCACCCTTGGGTTTGTACTGACCTGGATGATCTACACCGCACAGCAGGACAAAGCGACATCCTCACCACCACACGACCCCTTGTTACAAGATATCAAAGACCACTTCCCTCCTACACCACATCAAAAAAGCTATGCTCTGGACGATTGGTGGTTTGTTACTATTGCTTATCAGCTCTCAAATGTTGGTATGGGGCGCTAGTAGCATTGCAATAGAGTTGGGTGTCAGCGACCTGGTTATCGGCCTCACCATAGTAGCGATTGGCACTAGCTTGCCTGAGTTAGCAGCGACGCTGGTTAGCGCCAAAAAAGGCGAAACTGATCTCGCTATAGGCAATATTGTTGGTTCAAACTTTTTTAATACGCTGGGGGTGCTTGCACTACCCGCTATCATTAGTCCAAATATTCCAGATAGTAATGCTATCTATCGTGATATGCCAATTGCCATTCTAATGTCGGCTGTGTTGTTGCTATTCGCATGGGGATGTTGGCAGAAAAGAATTATCAAGTTCAGGAAAGGTGTTGTTCTTTTAATACTCTTTTTTGGCTATCAATTTTTACTGTTCTATCACAGCACTAATGATATTACTTGTAGCAGCTTTTTCTGCCTCTAACCTGGCTTTCAAAAATGTCTAATGCAAATAACACCGCAACACCTTTCATTGATATCGCCAGAAATGTTATTGCCATCGAGCAAAAAGCAATAGATGACTTATCAACAAGGTTAGATGAGTCGTTTTCTTTTGCCTGCAACACCATTCTTGAAAGCAAAGGCCGGCTGATTATTACCGGCATGGGGAAGTCTGGGCATATCAGCAACAAAATGGCGGCAACTCTCGCCAGCACGGGCACTCCTGCTTATTTTGTCCACCCTGGTGAAGCCCTGCATGGCGATCTTGGCATGATTCTTTCTGATGATGTTGTCATTGCTATTTCCAATTCCGGCAGTACTGAGGAATTATTGGTGCTGGCATCAGCCACTAAACGTCATGGAACCACCATTATCGCCATGACAGGCAATAAGCAATCAGCACTAGCTGAACTAAGTGATATCCATCTGGATATCGGTGTAGAAGAAGAAGCTTGTCCATTAGGACTTGCACCTACTTCTAGTACAACTGTCACCTTGGTACTTGGCGATGCATTAGCCGTTGCCTTGCTGGAAGCCAGAGGCTTTACGCATGAAGATTTCGCACGCTCACATCCGGCTGGGCGGCTTGGCAAGCGCTTGTTAGTGCATGTTCGCGATATTATGCATACAGGCGATCAACTTCCTGTCGTGTCACCGAGCACCTCTATCAAAGAAGCCATTCTTGAAATGACCTCGAAGAAACTCGGAGCCACTTTAATTTGTGATGAAGAGCAAACGCTCATAGGCATCTTTACCGATGGCGATTTACGCCGGGCATTTGAGCAAGATATTGTTGATACCGACATAGGTGATGTGGTTAAGCCATGTCAATATGTGATCCAGACTAATGACTTAGCCGTTGATGCTTTAAATGTGATGCAAGACAATGAAATTACCCTTCTTCCTGTTGTTAATGAAAAACAGAAAATTGAAGGTATTATCCATATGCATGATTTATTAAAAGCTGGGATTGTTTAAAATGAAAAGAGCCATAGAGCTAGCACGACACATAAAACTGGTCATTCTTGATGTGGATGGCGTACTCACCGATGGAAGTTTGTTTTTTGATGACAAGGGACAAGAATACAAAGCCTTTAATTCTAAGGACGGCCACGGTATACGGATGTTACAAGATGGCGGTGTTGATATTGCTATCATCACCGGACGAAAATCAGAATTAGTCCTGCATCGTGCCCAAAATCTAAAGATATCACCTAGTCTAATTTATCAGGGCTATCGGGATAAACGCCCCGCTTTTGATGATTTGCTAGAAAAAACCGGACTCTCTGCAAAGCATATTGCCTATGTGGGTGATGATGTCTTGGATCTCCCTATTATGTGTAAAGTTGGCATGGCTATAGCGGTACACGATGCCCATCAATTTGTCATCAAGCATTCCCATTGGGTAACACAAAAATCAGGTGGACGAGGTGCCGTGCGCGAAGTCTCAGAAATGATTCTTGATGCACAAGGAAAGCTTGATATGATGTTAGACTCTTATCTTAAATAAACCTAAAAAACGCAGTTGAAACGTAGCGAGAATGACTAGAGTGCTGAAGATAAG
>CAZDMX010000278.1:0-4019 GCA_964506085.1 uncultured Thiothrix sp.
TCTTCTTGCTTTGTCATAGCCCTTGGTTTTGTGTCATTCAGCTTGTGTTTATTATTCTAAGAGTGAATTATTATTTATCGCTTAGGGCAATAGCAATGAATCTGGCAAACTTCTGAAAATCATCCATTTGTTTCGTTATGATTGAATAAACAATCGCGAAATCAATTTCATCATAACCATGAACCGCTATATTGCGAAAACCAACTGATTTTCTCATTCTTGTTGCTGTTTCGGTATCAATAATTCCCATTGAGGCTAATCTATCAAAGGTTTCTCCCATCGTAGCAGGTGGTTTTTCTTCGCTACCCGCTATGATGTGCGCGCCAATATCAACACAAGTTTGTATGGCTCGTGTCAGATTAAGCACAATAATGTCCTGAAGGTCGATATCGTTATTTAGAGTTTCTAAATTTTCTGGACACTTGTTACCGATTCTCTTGAAGCAACGCCGCAAGGATTCCAGCTTTTCTGTGATTACATCCCTATCCATGCTTTTCTACGCTCTTCTAGTATTCGATTGCGATAGGGTAAAAAATCAGCCCGATCTAGGAGATTCTTTGTAATGAGTCTTGCATAGCGGGTATCACTGCCTGTGATGCGTTTCCCTTTTGCTAGTATTTGTCCCAATAAAGGCTGTCCTGCCTCACCGAGATCAATCAAATCAATGGGTCTCCCAAGCTCTAAAGCCAAATCTTCAATGAGTTGTTTTTTAAACGTGACATCTAACGGGGATTCAGTTTGCACCGCAAGATCAATATCGCTGTCTGAATGCTGTGTGTCCGTAGCAAGAGATCCAAAAACAATAGCGAGTGTTATCTGAGGATAACGCTTGATTATTTTACTCATAATGTTGATGGAAGTGGAGTTCATTACGGTTTCGGAGCTTAACTGGTTTATGTAATTAAGAATAACACATTCTGCTTTCTTCGTTACGTTAACGCTTGATTACGGGTGCGGTTAGAAGTGAAGTATCAATAAAACGAGGGGAAACAGAGAGAAAATAACTAGAAATTTTTTTCAGAGGCCTCTTTCGTTATAAACTCATCTAGCTTTCCTGCTATTGTGGCATCTCAAGCAAAAAGGAAGTTTTAGGGGGCTATAAGCTAGCGAGAAGTTTCACATAGGCTTCACTATTGGCAATATAGAATGTATCGACACATCACTTCTGTTTATCCGATGCGTTTTTAAACTCATAGTAATTTCGTAATATCCGATGAATATCTATAGAATACTCGAATTTAATATAGAAAGAAGAGTCGCTATAATCAACGCATTAATTACTACAATATAAACTTTAAAATATAGAGACACGAATGAATAGTAACCCCGACACAGCTAAGCAAAACACAGCTAAGCAAACCGTACCCACTCATAAGCCACGTCCCATGCTTGATTTATTATTAGGCATTGTGATTCCCTCCATTATCCTGATGAAATTTAGTGGTGATGACGATCTGGGAGCCAGTGGAGCGTTAATCACGGCACTTGCCTTTCCGCTGCTCTGGGGGCTTTTTGATTTAATTAAGTATAGAAAATTTAATTTCATTGCTTTGCTCGGTCTAGTCAGTGTCATGTTGACGGGTAGTATTGGTTTGTTGAAACTGGATCCACAGTGGCTTGCTGTTAAAGAGGCTGCGATTCCTGCATTGATTGGTCTTGCTGTATTAATCTCTACCCGAACTCGCTACCCATTAATAAAAACCCTGATCTATAACCCCAAAATCATGAATGTCGATAAAATCAAAGAGAAACTCGACGCACTGGGTCACACGCTAGCTTTTGAAACGCGCTTATTGAACCTGACCTATTTACTGGCCGGTACTTTCGCCTTTTCAGCCGTAATGAATTACATTCTGGCGAGGTGGATAGTCACTAGCCCCGCTGGAACTGCTGCATTTAATGAAGAACTAGGACAAATGACGTTATACAGTTATCCCGTGATTGCCATTCCCACCATGATAATGACCATGGCTATTTTTTATTATTTATGGCGAACGATTCACGGCATGACAGGGTTGGCTTTTGAAGAAGTGCTGCATACACAAACAAAGCCAGATGATGATAAGGACGCAAGTTGAATGATTGTTTAAATATTTCCAAGGACGGGACTAACAATAATGTATTTATACCGAGAAATTAACACGGCTCCTAGTTGGTTGATCCCCGCATTAGCACTGATCGGCCTGATACTAGTGGGAATAGCTGTACAACTTAGCCTTTCTCCACAACTAGATCAGCAGATACTTAACTGGTTTAGAGATAATCGAACCCCTAATTTGGATTATTTTTTCAAGATGATCACCTGGCTGGGGTCTCTCTATTTATGGGCTCCTGTTATATTAATAGGCGCTTTAGTACTTTATTATTATTACGACAAAACCTATACAATATTATTGTCCATGAGCTTCTTTGGTGCAGTGGTCATGACTTTTGTGTTGAAGCATCTAATATCCAGACCACGCCCCGAGCTTGCTGATGGCGCGGACTATGTTGGCATAGCTCTCTCTTTTCCTAGTGGTCATGCAACACAAGTGACCGCAGCGGCTTTGATTGTCTGGTTGTTACTTCGTCGTATCAGATTTCAATGGAGCGTAATCGTAGCGCCTGTTTTATTATTCATCGTGGTTATGGTTGCTATTTCACGGCTTTACCTTCAAGTTCATTACCCCAGTGATATTCTTGCTGGAGAACTGGTAGCTATACTTTGGGTCAGCACAGTGAACACGATGATCAAAAAAAGAGAAATTAAGTTGAAACAAATAAAGAGCCAAAGAGATAAAGGAAATAATGCCAAAAAAACTGCGTAAATTCATTGGAATTATCCTGCTTTTTGCTACCGTTGGAGTAGCGGCATGGCAAGCGTTACTCGCGCTATAACCCACAGGAAAGCAACATGAAAAAACAGACCCAACAAGAATGGGGGAGGGTGCTTGATTCAATGGTTCGTGACGGTACAAAACTGGCGGCTCACTGGTTACCAAAGGGAGTAGCCGAAGTAGAAAAACAGACACAATTAGCCACCAGAAAAGTACAGGACTATCAACTACGCAAAAAGCAACAAGCTGCCTTGAAGCCACGTAATAGTCGTTTACTCTGGTTGCTTCCCCTGCCGCTTATTCCGGCAACACTGTTCGCACTAGCCAGTGGACAGTTTTCCGTTTTCATTGTCAATGCCATTGCCAGTGGCTTGTATCTGGGTGGTGTACTACTGGCTCGACACGGCTTCCAACAAGAGGTGAGTCAACCACAAAAGCCATTTCAAAGTCGCAAACCCATACCCTTCAAAACACTGGGAGGGCTCACTATTGCAGTAGCCACAACACTCACTGCATGGCTGGGCGCGCACCATACATTACCCACCGCACTAGCCTTTGGTATCGGTGCGTTTACCGCTTTTGCCTTACTCTACGGTCTTGATCCACGTGCACAGCCCAACCTCACAAAAGACAAGCAAAAACACAGTAAAGAAGTCACAGAAGCACTACAGAAAGCGGAAAAGAAAATCCTCGCCATAGAGCAAGCAGGAAGCAAACTCCATGAGCCTGAATTAAACCAGCGTTTAACGCGGATCATCGCTCTGGCAAGAGACATTCTGGCAGAAATATCCCGTAATCCACGTGACCTACAACGCGCGCGCAAGTTTCTCAACACCTATCTGAATGGTGCACAACGTGTGGTGACAGGCTATGCAGACGCTCATGTTAAAGGGCGCAACCATCCGTTAGAGGATAACTTTCGTCGCGTATTGGTTTCGATAGAAGATATTTTCAATAAGCAATACCAGCGGTTACTTGAAAATGACCTGCATGAGCTGGACGTACATATTGAAGTGCTGGAGACTCAGCTTAAACATGAAGGGTTAAATTAACCTAAAAAACGCAGTTGAAACTACTGCGAATGTCTATAGCACTGAATCTAAAGATTTTCCAGAAATTCCCTTATCTTCAGCACTCTAATCATTCTTGCTACGTTTCAACTGCGTTTTTTAGGATTAAGGGCAGAAGATCAGCATGATAATC
>CAZDMX010000279.1:0-4004 GCA_964506085.1 uncultured Thiothrix sp.
GCCACTCAACCTAAAAGAATCACTCTATAAGTCGTCCAACTGAGGATTCTAGGTTAAATATAGTCTATCGGGTCTACATCTACTGACCAGCGAATTCCACCTGTTTTACGTATGCTTGAGCTGTTATGTATCAATTCATTGAGGGCTTGATGTAATTGTTTGCGGGTTATTGCCGTGACAAGAAGCTGCGCTCGATAGCGGTTGGCTCTTTTTTCAATGGGTGAGGGCGCAGGCCCTAGTAATATAAAATCATTCGATTGGTAAGGTTCGAGTTGCGCTTTCACCTTGCTTAAAAAATTAATAGCATTTTCCTGTTTAGCTGCATTGGCACGAATCAAAGCTTGATAGGAATAAGGTGGGAAGTACCAGTTTTTACGTTCAGCCAAGGATTGTTTGGCGATAGCCAGATAGCCTTGCGATAACAACGTCTGGAAAAAGGGGTGATCAGGTTGAGTGGTTTGCAGCATGACCGTACCTTTTTTATCGGCTCTACCTGCACGTCCTGAAACCTGAATAATCAGTTGGGACAAGCGTTCCCATGCGCGAAAATCGGTACTAAACAGGGATTGATCTACATCCAGAATTCCTACTAGAGTCAGGTTAGGAAAGTCGTGACCTTTGGCAAGCATTTGCGTACCAATCAAAATAGCAGCTTGGCCTTGATGAACAATATCCAGCTTTTCCTGTAAGGCTCCTTTTCTGCTAGTGGTGTCGCGATCTACTCGAATAATTTGGGTGTCGGGAAAGTGGGTTTGTAGTTTTTGTTCAATGCGCTCGGTACCTTGACCTCGTGTGGTAATTT
This sequence comes from uncultured Thiothrix sp., assembly GCA_964506085.1. GTDB lineage: Bacteria > Pseudomonadota > Gammaproteobacteria > Thiotrichales > Thiotrichaceae > HyVt-477. The sequence goes on from CAZDMX010000279.1 coordinate 803, forward strand.
GCTTGTTGCCGCACTTAGGGCAGCTATTATCTACGGGGCGTTCAAAATCACAGCGATGGCATTTTAGTTTTTGTGGATTCGCGTGATAAGTCATGTTGGCATCACAGCTAGGACATTCGGCATGCCAGCCGCATTGTGGGCACAATAAAGCCGGTGCAAAGCCACGTCTATTGAGGAACAGCATGACTTGGTTTCCCGCTGTAATATGTTCTCGAATAGAGCTAAGTAATGGTGAGCAAACACCCGAATCCAACGGTAAACCACGTATGTCCTGAACTAACACAGTAGGTCGTGTACGACTACCGGGTCGTTTGCTTAAGTGTAAATAGTGATAGCGTTGTAAATCACTATTATGGAGTGATTCCAGTGAAGGTGTGGCGCTGCCTAAAATAACCGGAATGTTAAGGTCATAAGCGCGTTTAACGGCTAGATCTCGTGCATGATAACGAAAGCCTTCTTGCTGTTTTAATGAACTGTCGTGTTCTTCGTCTATAATGATCATGCCTAGTCTAGGCATTGGTACAAAGATCGCAGAGCGTGTGCCAATCAGAATGTCTAACTGACCGGTTTTGGCTGCAAGCCAGGCTTTCATGCGTTCGCCATCTGAGAGTTTTGAGTGCATGACGGCTATGTTAATGTCATTTAAGCTGCTTTCGAATATTTGAGTGGACACCTTCTGGTGGGATTCTCCCACCCTACCTGTATTGACGTGGGTTGATGAAAAATAACTAATGAAGCGGCTTAATAACTGGGGAGTTAAACCAATTTCAGGCACTAGGATTAATATTTGCTGATTGGCTTTTAAGAGAGGTTCAATGACGCGAAGATAGACTTCGGTTTTTCCACTGCCTGTAACGCCGTGCAATAAATAAGGTTTGGCAGTATCAATCTGGTTGATACAGCTTTGTTGTTCGTTGGTAAGCTCTAATTTTGTTGCGATATTATGCGGCTCTGTTGAAATATCAGCGGGGAAATAAAATTCTGCTTTTAGACTTTCAATGAGAGATTTCTTAACAAGTTGTCGCAGTAGTGTTTTAGCACTGCTGCCGAATTCAGTCAGTAAATCAATTTCATTGATGCCATTTTCTGTATTAGAAATAGCTTCGAAAACAGCTAATTGCTTAGGCGCTCGTGAAAGATTATGGTCATGTTTGTTTGTGTGAGGGCACACTGTCCAAATGGGTGTTTTAGGGACTTTGCGCTGACCACGTAGAGCAAGCGGCAAAGCGTGTGCCACAACACCACCAACAGGATGATGGTAATACTGACTTGCCCAGAGCAAAAGTTTCAGCGTTTGGCTGTCTAACAGTGGCTCACTGTCTAGTAATTCAAGAATGGGTTTAAGTTCGCTGAATTCTGATGAGTCCACTACCTCGATGATAACCCCTGTTACTTCCGTGTGACCAAAGGGTACGCGGACTCGGCATCCTGCTTGAGCTTTATTGTCTGATACATCATTCGCTACAGGTAGATAATCTAATAACTGAAAGAGGGGGCGAGGGACGGCAACACGTAGAATAGTTGGGGGATTTGTACTCATTAACTAAATATTTTTTGCCACCAGCGCCTACGACTACCTGTCTGCTGAAATGCATCGGGCAGGTTGATGGGTTTTATTTTAGATAATATCCAACTTGGTAAGGGTGGTGTTGAGCTTGTGCCGCAGGATGTTCCCAGATTGTTGGGGTCAAAAATTTTAATAAAATTTGGTTTTTCGCGATCATCTGCATAAACGATGCCGCAATATTCTTCGTCGTGTTCTTTGCGTAATAGGGTGTCAATTTCAGCGACAAAGGTATGTAGTTTTGCAGTAGAGGAGGGAGTGTCAGGAGGTGTTTCTCCTACTGCATAGATATACCAGCCTTCGTCATTTTCTTTAACACGCTTCCATAAATCATCAAGCTGGTTCCAACGCAGAATACCTTTGAATGATGCTTTAAAGGCTTTGAAAAAAAGCTGTTGTGTGGTGTCTTTTTCGGTGGTTACAGTGGCGGTCATTACGAAGTCCTCAAGTTTGTTCAATAAACTCCAAAGCATTTCCATCGGGGTCACGTGTAAAAAGAGCGGATCTTCCTGAGCGGCTCATTGTGTAAGCAATGTTATTTTCATCTAAGATTGCTTGTAAAGGTGCTAGGTCTTCAATACTAAAGGCAGCGTGTCGATCACGTCCACCATGATCGGGTCTGTTTTCTGTCGGGTCAGGGTTGTCTAGTTCTAGTAAGTGGATTTCCTGAATGTCGTTAATTTTCAGCCAGGCACCTGCAAAGGGCATATCAGGGCGGTTTGTTTTTTTCTCAATATTTATTAGATCGCAATAGAATGCTAATGCGACCTGTAAATCTTTTACGATAAAACTGACATGATGAATCTTGGTGATGCTAATCATCACTATTCCCATGACTAATTTCAGTCAGAAAATCTTGCGCTCGGCGTTGCATTTTGCCTCTTTCAAACAGCAATTTCCAGCGACTTCCCCCTGCTTGTCTCCATAATAATGCTGCTCTGATGCCGGCTAACAATAAAGCACGAATCTTGGCGGCTATTTCTTTTTGGCCCAAATAATCTTGGTTACCTTTCACCATAATGCGCGGGCCTAGCTTGCTGATGGTTTCCGAGTATATCTCGGCGATACGATTAATAATGGTATCGTCGGTTGCATCAAAATGTTTGAGCTGTCTTTGTACATCCTCAATACCTTTTAATAGCGTTTGAAAGAGCTCGGGTTGAGTACCAAGCTTTTTTTCAAGATGCAAAAGGTTAATAGCGTAGCGAGTGACTTCGAGGTTTTTCTGCTTACCATCGGGAGTCATTTGTCCAGAGCCTAACTGAAAAAGCAGTACTTTAAAGCCGGTCTTTAATTGGCCGATATCACCGTATATATCCTGAATGGTTTCGGTATTTTCATTGCCCACGCTATATAAACAAGTATGGAAAAGTTCTTGATCTATTTTCCCATCATGGGCGAGTTGTCGAACGCCTTCAACACATTGAAATAGTGCGGCTAAAGCGATGGTTCGATGATCTGTATTTTTTTGCATATTTTCCTGTTGCTGTTAGATCGGGTAGCTTGGTTTTTATAATATGGCTGTTGAATGCTATTTAGCAAGTTCAATTGGATTGTAGTAGCTTCTTAGTTCTCAGGTAGGCTCTCGGACAAGCTCCTAGCACTGATCCCACCAGCATTTTCCTTGTTGTTCCTGAA
>CAZDMX010000280.1:0-3712 GCA_964506085.1 uncultured Thiothrix sp.
ACCTGCTGTATCCCAAGTCCAATCGCCGTCTTCATAACGTCGAAAAGTATGTGTCATTGTCTTATCATCTGGTGCTGTTGCCATGCTAATCTCCTTACACAATCCTAAAGGATTATTAAGTTAAATATTCAATTCTGTAGGTGCGCCACTTCTATATAAATAAATATATAGCAACAGCGATTATTTCTTTCGATCCGTTTTTCTAGAAAACAAGTACGCTAAGTTACTCTTCAGCTTTGTTTTTTTCTTCAGCCGCTTTCTTTTCTTCTGCGGCTTTTTTACGAGCCGCCTGTTCAGCTTGGAATTCGGCTTCTTCTGCCGCATCTCTCGCTTCAATTTCTTCTTCTGTTAACTGTCCCTTCAGGAATAGCGCGCTACTCACTAACTGATGCACACTAACAATCTGATCCATAGTAAAGCCATAATATGGAATCACTTTAGTAAACTGTGACTTACAAATAGCACAAATAGCTGCCATATGGGTTACGCCATGGGTGTCTGTTACATGTTTCAATGCTTCCATTCTGGGTAGCGCGCCTTTGACACGGATTTCCATCAAGTCATCCGTCAAAATACCACCGCCACCGCCACAACAGAAGGTAGCGTCATGGGTTGTATCCTTTGCCATATCTACATAATTATTACAAACTGCTTTAATTACATTACGTGGAATATCAAATTGTCCACCTGGCTTATCGCCCATATTGGTACCACGAGCAACGTTACAAGAGTCGTGGAAAGTTAACACCATATCGTCATTTTTAGACTTGTCGATATTAAGTTTGCCGTCTCTTAGTGCGGGCCAAGTAATTTCAAGTATGTGCTGCGGCACAGGGTAATTCGGATCAAGGAAATCAAAAGGCCCTGCCAGCGTATTCAAGAAACTATAAGCAACACGCCAAGCGTGTCCGCATTCACCGAAGACAATACGCTTAACTTTCAGATCAAGCGCAGCCTTACGGATACGCAAGGAAATCTTACGCATATTTTCGTAACTGCCGACAAACATACCGAAGTTCGCACCTTCAGAAGCATATGAGCTGAACGTATAGTCAAGCCCTAGTTCATGGAATATTTTTCCGTAACCCATCAAACCATCAACATGAGGTTCTGCAAAGAAGTCAGCCGAGGGAGTAATTAGCAAAATATCAGAACCTACTTTATCAAGTGGGAATTTTACTTCTACACCTGTCTCATCAAATACATCTTCTTCAAGACCTTCAAGAGTATCTTCTAATGCGCGCTCAGGAAGTCCAAGATTGTTACCAATCTTATAAACTTTTTCCATGATCTGTGTGCAGTATTTTTGTCCACGACCTATGTGGTTAAGTATTTCTCTCGCTGCCATTGATATTTCAGCTGTGTCTATTCCATAAGGGCAGAACACTGAACAACGTCTACATTGAGAGCATTGATGATAATAGTTATACCAATCATCAATCACTTCCTCGGTTAGGTCTGTTGCACCCACCAGTTTAGGGAAGTATTTACCAGCAAAAGTAAAATAGCGGCGATAAACTTTACGAAGTAGATCTTGACGAGCTACTGGCATGTTTTTGGGGTCTGATGTGCCCAGATAGTAATGGCACTTATCAGTACAGGCTCCACACTTTACGCAAATATCCAAAAACAACTGTAGCGAACGATAGCGACCACGCAAATCGTCCATTTTTTCTAAAGCAGCTTCTTTCCAATTTGGAATAAGCGACCATTTATCATTTTCATCCTTTTCAATTTCAGTAGCAAAATGCATTGGCTCTTGAAATTTAGGTGCAGAAATCCACGGTTTCTGTCCATCACTTTTCATGGTATCTGGCACGAGTGCTGGCACATCGGTTAAGCCATCTTCACCTGTAATTTCCGGTATTTCGTAATCTGCCACTGGTTTAACCTCTTTATATGTCTACTTAGTCAGGTAAGATTATTTCTTCAACTCATGAAGATATTCAACACCTTGCTTATCAAGCTCGGCAGCCCAAGGAGCTATGTGTCGTTTTTCACGAGAATTATCTACCTGATTTCGGGTAGGACTAAAGAACACACCTGGTGCATGCATTAACTTGCTGATCGGGAAGATAAGCATTAACAACGCAACTGATGATAAATGTATTAGTAAAAAGGGATCAGCAGGTAAATTCCAGCCATCCATATTAAAAGTTCGTAAGCTGATAAAGAACGACTTAACCGCTGTAATATCAGTATGAGATACAAACGTCATCATAATGCCGCTTATGCCTATTACTAAAAGCAAAACCAACATCAAAAAATCTGAAGGAGCTGAGATGTATCGAACACGATCAATAATAAAACGTCGAGCTAATAAAGCTGCTAGACCAATCACCATTATGAATGCACCATACTTTCCAAACGGTGACAAGAACAAAATAACGGCATTAACTGTTTCCATAAAGTAACGCGTGTGCCTTAGCAAGGCTAACGCAAGCGCGTAGTGAAACATAATCGCGAAAATCCATAGCAGTTTATCCGCACGAAATAAGCTCTGAAAGAGAACGACTTCCCGAAACATACGAAACACAACACCACCCGTTGTCCTTGGAGCGGGCATAGTTGGGATTTTCAATGGGGCGGGTGTTTTCCAGTAAAGTCGAACTTTGTAGATGATACCCACAATGATAGTGATAGTAGCAACCCAATATAAAAGTCCGAAAATTATACCTAATGCGTTCACTTATAACTCCTCATAAGCTTAGATAAACTTCTTGCAAAGCTAAATCAGTAATCCTGTATTCGACATGGAATTAATTTAGATTTACAAGAAGCCCGGTAAAACAACCGGTCTTCTTTAGCGCACTAGCAGTTCAGATTGACCCAATTTTGTTCAAATTCATGGTAAAACACTGAAATAAACACCTACAATGTGGTAGGAAGTGCAGGTTTTACCGAAGTAAAACCTGCCACATGATTACTTTCAATCCAAAAATTGAGCAACTAGGGCTGAACTGAACTGCTAATAAATTATACGCAGCCTGTTGGCTTAGGTAGACCTGCGTACTTACACGCTTGCTTACCAGGACCGTAAGGGAAAAGACTATAAAGATACTTAGAGTTACCTTTAGATTTACCCAAACGCTTACCAACTGCTTTAGTTAGTACACGTACCGCAGGAGCGATTTGATACTCTTCGTAGTACTCACGTAGGAATTTAATGATATCCCAGTGCTCGTCAGAGAGGTCAACGTCTTCTGCTGATGCCATTGCCGTTGCAATCTCTTCAGTCCAAGAACTAAGATCTTCCAAGTATCCTTCCTCGTCTACTTCTACTGAAGTACCGTTTACATCTAATGTTCCCATAATATTTCTCCGTTAAGAAACTAAATTGTGTATCAACTCCAAGTTCTGGTTTACACCCAGCTTTGAGTTTTCTCGTTGTCCGCGACCAAGTCAACAAAACCTGCATAATCTACTGACTTGATGCCATCGATCATTCGATCTTCACTCATTCCGCGTGCTGCAAGATCGCCGCCTAATACATACACTGACTTATCTGTCATTGCTGCTTTCAGTTGATCTGCAAATTTTGTGCCGTCTACTGCGCCTACTGCCGCATCTTCAATCATCAGGATTGAATCACCAGCTTTAGAGTGCGTTAAACAACTTTCGAAAGCCACTCGCTCAAAGGGTGACTTGTTTACTATATGTAGCATTGCCATGTGTATTCCCTCCGGTTAGAAGCTGTAGTGAACGTCTTGAT
>CAZDMX010000280.1:3722-4002 GCA_964506085.1 uncultured Thiothrix sp.
AGCAAGAACGTCAGTCATTTCTGCACGAGAAACGATTTTGATAGAAGGCTTTTCTGCCCAATCTTCATCTTCGTCTTCCCATACCAGATCCATAAGATCATCTGCTGTCATTCCACGCTCATCCAATGACTCTTTTTCAACAAAAATCTTGTTGATATCGTAGTCACCTAACGCTTTAAAGGTTGCTGAAAAGTTCTTCATACCGATACCGTCGGTATTTTGTCCTTTTGCGATCTGATACACACCGTCATCAATAAAAGCTATGCTTATATCCTGCTCG
>CAZDMX010000281.1:0-3979 GCA_964506085.1 uncultured Thiothrix sp.
GAATACTTGCACAGTCTCTGAAGTCTCACTTCCAGTTAGTATTGAACAGCCCTGGGTTTAACCTAGACAGCCAAAGAGCCAGGGCGCATAATAAAATCAAGGAGTAACGATTCGTCAGTCTGATTTGAGTGGTTACTGGCATTCATTAGGTAACGGCTCAAGGACTCGTAATGAATAGCATTATCTCTTTACCATTCTGGTTGTTCGTCCTGCTGATAATTTTTGCGGCAGTGATGGTACTGGATCGGATTTTAATGCCAGGTATGCGTTGGTATCTTAAGCGGCGTGTTAACCGTGCGATTGAAGACATCAATACTAAGCTTGATATTCAGATCAGGCCATTCCAACTTACTCGTAAACAAGCTTTAATTGATCAACTGGTGTTTGATGATCATGTAGTTTCGGCTATTAAAGAATATGCAAAAGAGCATGATATGCCTTCTGAAGTGGCACAGGCTAAGGCGGTCAAATACGCTAACGAGATTGCCCCCACTTTTAATGCTTATGTGTATTTTCGGTTTGGCTATTGGCTCTCAAAAAAAATGGCACGATTGTTATATCGTGTTCGTGTGGGGTATTTCGATAAAGATCAATTAAAGCAGATTCCTGCCGATGCCAGCGTTGTCTTCGTGATGAATCATCGTAGCAATATGGATTATATTCTGGTGTCATTTCTGGTTGCAGAAAAAACAGCTTTGTCTTATGCGGTGGGTGAATGGGCGCGTATCTGGCCTTTGCAAACCTTGATTAAATCCATGGGGGCGTTTTTTGTTCGACGTAATTCTGGCAACACGTTGTATCGAAAAGTACTGGAACGGTATGTGAATCTGGCTACGCGTGCGGGTGTTTGTCAGGCTGTGTTTCCTGAAGGCGGTCTTACGCGTGACGGTATGATGCGTGATCCCAAATTGGGTTTTCTGGATTATATGATCCGTGATTATCATCCTGATATTGACCGGAATGTGGTCTTTGTTCCTGTGGGTATTAATTATGATCGGGTGCTTGAAGATAAAACGCTGGTTAGAAAGCTTGATAAGGATGCGACAAAGCGTAGTAGTTGGTTTGTTCTAAAAACCAGTGGTCGGTTCTTTTTTAAAACGCTTTTATTGGATCGTAAAACTAGATGGCGTAGGTTTGGTTATGCCAGTGTAAATTTTGGCAAACCCATTTATGCACAAGAGTTTGTTCAATTTGCCAAGCAAGATATAACGAAAATGGGCACTGAAGAGCGCTTTGCTTTTGTGGCTGATATGGCGGGTAGTATTATGGAAGCTATCAAAGCCGTTGTGCCGGTGTTGCCTGTGCCTTTGATGGCTGCTGTAGTCTTGGCTCAGCAAGATAAGTGGTCTAGTGAATTAGAATTGAAGTCTAAGGCGGTGGAAAAGATTCATCAGCTTAAAGCAAAAGATGCGCCTATTGATATTTCTGATGCAGCTTGTGAGAGGGTATTGTCAGCGGCGTTAGATATGTTGTTTGGGCGGGGTTTTGTGGAGATGGAGGATAACCTGTATCGAGCAAACAAGGAGTCTATTAGCTTGCTTGAGTATTATGCGAACTCAATCAAATATTGGAAATAATGCGGATAAATATTGAGTTACATCAAGCTATAGGCGAGCCTTAAGAGATTATGAAAGTTCATATCCGATGGAGGAGTGGGCGCTAAGGCTGCGAAAAGTCTTTTATGGCTTTTAAGATAGAGGCTTTGTCCTTCCACTGATAAGTCTTGGTTTGTGTTTCTACCTCTCCTTCCATGCCAGTACCAAACTTTTCCATGAGTTTATTCTTTTTCAGCACTGTATTCGTTTCGGGATTAATCTGATTATCGTAGATTGAGACTTTATAATCAGTCGCATCAATACCTAAGCCATAATGTTTGATATCCCATGTGCATAAAATAACAAGTTCTTTGTTTTCATCCTGATCAACATTCGTGAAAAAAATCTCTTTTACCTGAGGTGCTGCACCATCGAAATTAAAGGTATCTATCGCTGTTTTTTGATACTGATTGCCGTTGCCCGGAGAAAGAAGAATGACTTGTAACTGCGGGTATTCATCACTGGTTTCGTAAAGGACTAACCAGGATTTCGGCTTTATGAAGCTTGTTTTTATTTTCTTTAGCAATGTTCCACCTTCAATAAAGTCCTTGAAAATTGGGCGTTTCATTGGTTTCTCCGATTGAGCTTGAGCTTGAGGTTGCACTGTCCTAGTGTCGGTATTGAGCTGAGTTTCTGTTGAGTTAGTTTTAAGCTCATTTACGACCATGGTTACAGAGGATGCCGAGGTTTTATTTTCATCACTCATACAAGCGGTGACAAATAAGAGCAAACAGAGGCTAATTAAGTTTCTTGCGGTATTCATTTTTATATCCTTAAAACACGACTAATATCTGTAGGCCTGATCAAGCGAAGCGGATCAGGCATAACTGACTTTTTTGTGGCTCCGTGCCTGATCCGCTAACGCTTGATCAGGCCTACACTATCTAGCTTAGGTTAATATTTTCCACACTTTCCAGAAGTTATTAGTTCTATCCGTAAGCCCGTTAAAGCCTCCGTTTACTAATTTAGTAATGCCTTTGATGCGACTATTCACTCTTGTTCGACTGGAGAAATTTGGGTGTGTTTTTTCTGCTTCTCTATTCATGTTGTTGAGTTGCCACCACACAAAAGCAGATTCCACTCCGTAGCGTTTGTTACTCACAATCAAGTCGGGATTGGTGAGGAAATTTTGTGGGTCTTCGGGGCTGGTTCTGTTGTGTTGTGTGTTGTACTGTCGGTAGTTGCTTTTTCCCGTTAGCTGAATCATACCTCGACCATGGTAGCGGAAGCCATCACCACTGGCTTCATTGCCGTTACCAATTCGACTGGCATAAACATAGTTGCCTAGACGAACATCGTTGCCCGTCACCCTTCGCCCTTGGTAGAAATAGGCATAGGAGCCAGGATTCGAATATAGTTTTGTGCGTGCGCCACTCATACCAAAGATTGTACGCATTCTGTCGACACTGTATTTAAGACTTTCATCACGAATAATGAAGCTGCTTTCATGGCCGATCTGTGACAAGAAGTGAGCAATACGAAGCGGAGTATTTACATTGCACTTATTGGCAAATTCATTCATGTAGGGCAGGATTTCTCTATAGTAGAGTGTATTACCACGATGCACTGCTTGTAACATTTGCAGCGTAATCAGGCTGGGGAAATCCGCAAGGATGTATTTGTCTGGATGGCTGGCGATATTTTCTATAAAGCTAATAGGGTGGAAATAGTAAGCTTGTCTGTTTTGAGGAAAACCACGGACAGTGTCAGCCGCTTCATCCCACCAATTCCATTCATTCAGACGTTGTCGCTGGCTTGCCAGAATGTCGACTATATCGGTAGTGTTTGCGGTTTGTTGCATTAGGTATTCGGTGCGACGATCCAGCCATTGTTCAATATGTGTAGCAGATGTAAGGATAGATTCATTGCGGATAATACTGTGGCATAAGCTATTTAGCTGAGCCTCGTTATGATTAGCTTGGGTAATGGTTTGTGCAGACAAAGGCGGGTTTGTTGAAGACGATGCATAACTAGAAAAAATACCTTCCAGCACATTCCTGTCCGCAATATCGGCAATGATTTCATTCGTGCTGTCTAGAATATGAAAGCCAGGCCAGTTTAGCGAAGAGCTGGGTTGAGCAGCGACTTTTTTAACCCAACCTTGCTCACTTGGACTATCGACACTATAGCCATTGATTTCAATCCACTCAATGCCTTGTGTGTCTTTCTCGACGGATACAGAAGCGGCATCAATAACGATATCGTTGGCCAGACTAATGCCGGATTCTTCAAAAACCAACTCGCTTAATTTATTAATCTCGCTTTCACCCGGCGCTGTTAAAAGAACTCTGTATGAAGATTCTTTCATAAAATCAAATTCGCTTTTTATCTCACTAAAAGAATTCGCCCATAAAAGTTCTCTGGATTTAAATTCATAGTTTGAT
>CAZDMX010000282.1:0-3976 GCA_964506085.1 uncultured Thiothrix sp.
GGATGGGTAAGTTCTTTGCGTCAAAACACCTTAAGTCTGCCGCATTCATCGAATGACGAAATTGCCCGTTCTTATTGTTCATTCTGAGCACTATTAGCAAAGGCACCAGAACCATACCACGCTTGCTGATCACAGTTACGTGGAATAATTTGCACATGATTCTTCGGGTCAATCGCTTTACTCCAGGATAAAGCAGGTGTTGAGGCTCCTATTGGCTCGTCGTAATCCACCCAATAAACCTTACGCAATACTTTTTGTTCATTATATCTAGCGTCGTAACCAAGGTAGCGAATGTATTCGGTCTTCCTTTTAGCCTTGTCGATACTCTTATAGAAACCAAAGGTAATGGTGTTCTTATAAGGCCCACTCTTAACAATGCTGTATTCACCCACTTCCTGTGTTTTCAAGTCTTTAGTTATTTTTTCTGCAGCTTCATAGCTAGGAACATTAGCAATATACACCAGATAATTCATCGTTTTCTTGCTATTCATACTGCGAATGGTGACTGCTAAATCAAAGGCTCGGATATTTCCAGCTACAAGTTGAGCAGCTTTCTCACTGTAGTAAGGACCAATGGTAAAACAGCTACTTGTGCCGGTAGCATTGTCCGCAGAATATTTTGCTCCTGGTGTCTCTGGCAAAATATTTAGCGAAGGAATGCCTTCAATGGTGAGTTCGACATCAGCATTGTCAGCAAAATGAATAAGTAAGTTTGCTGAAATAAGCAGTACATTTAAAACCGCAAGCGTGATAATCACTTTACGCATTGTTATTCTCTATTATTATTAGCCCATGCATGACAAGATCAGTGTTCAGAATATAGTTTTTATCAGAGCTGCCTCTGTCAACGTAACCATGGATATAGTCAGCCAACAAGCGACTATCGCCCCCACATAGTATACGTTTTAATCCCTTTTGCCCTGCTGCCATGCTATTTTCCATAACATGGCACACATGATCAATAGCCCCAACCAGTCCATGCAGGCTGCCGCTATTAATGCCCCTTTTTGTAGATGTTGCAAATACAGCTGCTTGTTTACTATCTACTTGATGACCTGCTTGATGGCCTGCTTGTTTATAAATAGGCACGATCGGCAACTGAGTGTTCTTTATAAGGGTATCTGACCACAATTGCAAACCCGGCATGATAACCCCGCCTAAATGTTGCCCATCAACATCCAGACCATCAATAGTAACTGCCGTACCTGCATCAATAACGATCAGATCATCATCAGGATAAAGCTGATGTGCCCCAATAAGTGCTACAAACCGGTCTGCCCCCCATTGTTCAGGCACGTCATAGCCATTTGTTACCCCGCAACAAGGAGCCGTAGATACCACAAAGTCAGACTGTATCTGATGTTTTTGACAGAAGCTTTGTATCTCGTCTGTAAAACTTACACCCAGCACATGTACCATACGAATTCTGTCTGGTTTTATATCTGCTAATAATGCTTTAACTGATTTAGCCTTATCATTTTCTTGATAACGCTTGGCACTGATTTTTGTAGCGGTAGCGGTATCTACATCAAAACACGTCCACTTTACGCGACTATTTCCTGCATCAATAAGCATTACCATCGCAAACTTATCTCCGCGGAGTGAAAATATTGAATGTCACCATTACCCATTTCAACCTTGATCTGACCTTTTTCATCAACACCTCTGGCTATGCCTTTTATCTGCTGCTGGCTTTTACCCTGCTGAAGACTCTTACCCCGCGGATGGCTCTTACCCCGCTGAGGACTCTGCAAGATCAACACCTCTCTATCCAAAACTATATCCCATTGCTTCCACTGATTATAAAACTCGGCAAAAGATAACTGCTCCAGTACTAAAAGTTTCGCTACGAGGCCGTCTACTATAGAAGTAATTAATGTATTTCTTTCAGGCACGTCATCCAAAACATCTTTCAACCCACACCAACCAAGTTCATCTTGATTGTAAATATTTAGCCCTATCCCTATAATAACACGCTGTAAATTATCTGCCGTTTCAACTAATATGCCTGCCAGTTTCTGCTCATTGATATAGATATCATTAGGCCATTTCAAGCCATGACCTTGCAAACTATGAGCGCTTAGTGACTCACAAAGACTAATACCCGTAATTAAACTAATAAGCGATAAATTAACAGGCACTTCATCAAAACACCAACTTAAAGAAAGATAGATATTTCCATCATCTGGAGATGACCAAGAGTTTCCGCGTCGACCTCTTCCTCTTAATTGTTTTTCTGCCACGCAAACTGTATTGCATTGCTTGCTCTCTAACAACCAGCTATTCGTTGAATCAAGTTCATCAAAGCTAATGACATCATTAATATATTTTTGACTGGTTTCAGCTAGTTTAGCGAAAATGGTCTGGGCATTTATACGCTCCATAAAACACTCTTCTTAATAAAGATGACAGCGATTAACCATGCAATAAACGCAATACCTGCCATGATTAAAAAGGTGGTTGAGGTAGTAGTTAGCTCCCAAAGGTAACCACTCATAACACTCCCTATAGCACCACCTAGACCAAAGCTAAGACCTGCATAAATAGCTTGCCCCCGACCTTGTAAACGTCCAGGAAACCAGTCATGTATCAAGTGTATGGCACTTGCATGAAATAAACCATAGCTTGCAGCATGCAAGAGTTGCGAAAACCACAATACAGCTGTGTGTTCGGTAAATTCGGCTAACAATACCCAACGGATTGCTGTCACTAATAATGATAGTGTGAATAACTGATAAGCCTGAAAGCGTGCAAACAAGCGGTAAATAAATAGAAACAGAATAACTTCAGCAATGACTCCAAGCGCCCACATCCATCCAACAAAAATACGGGAATACCCCTGACCCTCAAGGTAGATACTGAAAAAAGTATAATAAGCCCCATGACTAACCGTTTGCAAAAGACAGGCAAGTAATAATGCAATAACCATAGGGTGCGTTATTACTTTCTTAAGACCTTGTTGATCTGGGTGAGTATGATGCTGATCTTTGTCACCAATGAGCCAGGTAGACATCCAGATTGTGATAAATAGCAACAGCAGTACTAAGGGTAAAATAGTAATACCCTGCCATTCAAATACAAAAGGCAGGCTCACTACGGTCATGATAAAGCCGATAGACCCCCATAATCTGACCCAGCTATAATGACTAGTTTTATTGCCTAAGTGGTTTAATGTAAGCGCCTCAAACTGGGGCAACGATGCATTCCAGAAAAATCCAAATAGCAGCATAATGGCCGCCATCCAAACATAGTTTTGTTTGAAAAAAATAGGCACTAACGTCACGATAGATAGAAAGGCCGCAAGTCGAATCCATTTCAAACGCTGACCATAATGGTCTGTCAGCCATCCCCAGGCCAGTGGAGCCAAAAACTTACTAGACATAAAAATGGCTACCAACTCACCTATTTCGATAGCGCTAAAATTCAAATGCTGCAAATAAACAGACCAATAAGGGACAAAAACGCCAAGGGCTGCAAAGTAAAATAAATAGTAAAGGGACAGTCTAAAATAAGGAGGAGAAGAGGTAGTCATTGATGTAATTAACTCATTAGATGATGCCAATACAAGTTTACATAATTAATTCGCGTCCAGAAACAGGTTTACAACCTCAATAGACCATTTCCATGGGTACTCATCAGAGCTGTTCAACTGCTCTATTAGATACAGGTTAACAGGGGAATAAAACCCCAAGTGGTTTAATTATTTTTCACGATTTCTTATAAGAAAAAGGTATAGCCAATAATGCAAGGAATAAGGAAACCAAGGCATATAAAACTGAGTTATCAGCAATTGTTGAGGTGTTGCTAAAAGCAATTAAAATAGCAAAGAAGCTCGCGCCAATACAAAATATGCCAGACCAATTGAAGTTGTTTGTCATCTCAGAAGCCCTTTCTTGATGTGAGTTTAGATTAGTTTAACCTAAAAACTCAGTTGAAACGTAGCGAGAATGACTAGAGTGCTGAAGATAAGGGAATT
>CAZDMX010000283.1:0-3936 GCA_964506085.1 uncultured Thiothrix sp.
AGTCACTTCCCAAGTGGATAAGTTTTCCAAGTACCATTCTAATGTTTTTTTCATCCCTGTCTCGAAAGTTTCGACAGGCTGATAGCCTAGTTCTGTCGTTATTTTTGTGGTGTCAACTGCATAGCGACGATCATGACCTGGGCGGTCTGTCACATGGGTAATCAGTGATTCATGTGGGTAGTAGTCTGAGTTTGCGTATCGCACATTCATTTCATCACATAGCTGTTTTACCAAGCTCATATTGGCTTGCTCGTTATTGCCACCTATATTATAGGTTTCACCGACTCTGCCATTATTAATGATTAATTCAATGCCTCGGTTGTGATCATCCACATACAACCAGTCTCGAATTTGCTGACCATCACCGTAAATAGGAATGTCTTTACCTTCCAGCAAGTTGGAAATAGTGAGAGGAATAAGCTTCTCTGGATACTGCCAAGGGCCGTAGTTATTTGAGCAATTACTGATGGTGATGTTTAAACCATAGGTATGATAATAAGAGTTCACGATGTGATCAGAACATGCCTTGCTCGCTGCGTAGGGTGAGGTGGGTTGATAAGCCGTGGTTTCTTTGAAGGCTGGGTCGGTTAATTCTAACGTGCCATAAACTTCATCTGTTGAGACATGATGGAAACGATGCCCTGTTTCTAGATTCTTTTCATCCATCCAGACCTTTTTCGCGGCTTTTAATAAGCTATGAGTTCCGGTGATATTGGTTTCAAAGAAAGCATCAGGGCCATATATTGAGCGATCAACATGGGATTCTGCTGCAAAATGTACGATGGTATCTATGGATTCTTCGCGCAGTAGTTCTTCAATTTTATCCTGATTTAGAATGGTGTCTTCTACAAAGCGAAAACCTTCGTGATCGTTTAGTTTGTCCAGATTGGATCGCGTTCCTGCATAGGTTAGAGAATCCAATACCACTACTCGTGAATCGGGGTATTGTTGTAGCCAGTAATAGACAAAATTAGTACCGATGAAACCGGCACCGCCTGTTACTAGTAGTCGTTTTGCTTGATGTTTGTTTGTCATATGTTCTTATTTTGTTGATTGTTGTACATGTCACACTTTTAGTTCCCTCCCTCTGCTGAGGGGGCTGTCGTAAAAGCTACGATTGTAGGTTGTGGGTGACGAAGGAACCCCAACAAACAGCGTCACGTTGGGGTTCGTGCCTCACCCACAACCTACATAATTGCTTTTACAACATCCTTTGCTAGGAGAGGGAGATTAAGGTTAACTGAACTTAACTGAACTTAACTGAACTTAACTTTTTTTAAACTTTCATTCGTTCAACTCTTTTAACATGCTACGCAGGCTTACTCGCCAATGAGGTAGCACTATATCTAGTTCTTTTTCTGTTTTTGTTTTATCCATTACACTATAAGCAGGTCGTGCCGCAGGTGTTGGATAGTCTTCCGTTGTTATCGCTTTTATTTGAGCGGTTTTGTCCAGCAAACCACACTCAAGCGCTTCCTCCTGAATCGCGATCGCGAAATCATACCAGCTTGCCACGCCATTGTCAGCGCAGTGATAAATGCCATTAGCATTAGCATCAATTAGTCGCCATATGCCATCAGCTAGAGTAGCAGCCCATGTTGGCGTGCCGATCTGGTCGGCAATAATGCCCAAAGAGTCTAGTTTTTGCATAAGACTCAACATGGTTTTAACGAAATTCCCACCCTGTGAGGAATACAACCAAGAGGTTCTGACGACTAATGCCTTATCGCCTAAAATGTTTAACACTGCAAGATCACCCGCATGTTTACTCAATCCGTAAACACTAGCTGATTCCGCTTTGTCATCGGGCAAATAAGGGCGATGATTTTTTCCTGAGAAGACAAAATCCGTGGAGATTTGCACCATTCTAATAGTATGCTGCTTGCAGGCGAGGGCAATATTTTCTGCGCCCTTTTCATTAACCAGATAAGCTAATTCATGCTCTTCTTCAGCCTTATCAACCGCTGTATAAGCGGCGGTATTAATCACTAGATCTGGTTTTTCTTTTTCAATAAAAGCCATGACCTGATCATTATCGGTGATATTCAGATGCTCTTTATCAACGGGGATTAGTTTATGATGAGCGGGAAGTGAGCGCTGTAGCTCATAGCCAAGTTGACCATCACAGCCTGTTAATAAAATCTTCATAAGTCGGTGAAAATGTCAGCTTCAGATAAGCTCAAACCTTGTTGATCTTTCCCAGAAAGTGTCGGTTTCTGCCCATCCACTAATGGCCATTCAATGCCTATTGCACTATCGTCCCACGAGATGCAACGCTCATGTTCAGGCGCATACACATCGGTACATTTATACAAGAAATCCGCTTGTTCACTCATCACATAAAAACCATGTGCAAAGCCGGGTGGAACCCATAACATACGATGATTCTCGTCACTTAGTTCGGCACCCACCCAGTGTCCAAAAGTAGCTGAGTTTTTACGGATATCTACCGCAACATCAAAAACCTTGCCAGTAACCACTCGAACCAGTTTCCCCTGTGGATGTTTTATCTGATAGTGCAAGCCACGCAAAATACCTTGTGGGGATCGGCTATGGTTATCCTGTATGAATTGAACATCCAAACCTTGGGCTTTATATTCACTAAAGCTTTGCTGATTCCATGTTTCCATAAAATAACCACGTGCATCGCCAAATACAGCGGGTTCGATGATTTTCACATCAGGGATTTGAGTATCGACTAGTTTCATAAAACCTGATTTTCCTGATTCACCACATTAGCCAGATATTGTCCGTAACCGCTTTTCTTTAGTGGCTCCGCTAATTTCAATAACTGTTCAGAATCAATAAAGCCCATACGCCATGCAACTTCTTCAGGACAAGCGATACGCAACCCCTGACGTTCTTCAATAACACGAATATAATTGGCGGCATCAAGCAAGGACTGATGAGTCCCCGTGTCCAGCCAGGCTGTACCGCGTTTTAGAATCTCCACCGTCAGATTACCTTGTTCTAAATAAGCCTGATTGACACTGGTAATTTCTAACTCACCACGATGGGAAGGCTTAACATCTCTAGCAATATCCAACACAGCGTTGTCGTAAAAATACAAACCTGTAACGGCATAATGAGACTTAGGTTCTTCCGGCTTTTCAATAATACTTAAAGCCTTACCCGTCTTATCAAACTCCACCACACCATAACGCTCAGGATCTTTTACATAATAACCAAAGACTGAAGCACCTTCCGTTTGCTTGGCAATTTCACCCAAACGCGATGAAAGCCCTTCTCCGTAAAAAATGTTATCTCCAAGAACTAGCGTAACTGGATCATTTCCAACAAACTCCCGACCGATAATAAAGGCTTGTGCCAGTCCGTCTGGGCTCGGTTGAACTGCATATTGAATATTTAGACCCCAGTTAGAACCATCGCCCAAAAGGTCTTGAAATAAAGACTGATCATGGGGGGTGGTAATCATCAGAATATCGCGAATGCCCGAAAACATGAGTACGGTCAACGGATAATAAATCATCGGCTTGTCGTAAATGGGCATCAGTTGTTTACTGACTACTTGGGTGAGAGGATGGAGGCGAGTGCCACTACCACCCGCGAGGATAATACCTTTTCTACTCATAATTTTTTTGTTATTAAATGATTATAACTAATAGTAGGGTAGATTAACCACCCTACTATGTCTGGACATTTGTTCATATTTTAGGATTGTACTATGACAAAAAATATCTACCCGCTACTGCTATTACAATGGTAATTAATCCGATTACTAGATTAATTGCAATTAAAACACGAATCTGACCTAAAGCCTTACCACCCGGCTCCCAACTTTCTGTCGCATTAGACTTTCGTAAACGATTAAACGGTGCAAAGTAAACATGCAAGAAAATAAACACCATGACAATGCCCAACCCATGCATGATATGTACATACAGTCCGGTACTGCCAAAACCACCAATCAAGGCA
>CAZDMX010000284.1:0-3925 GCA_964506085.1 uncultured Thiothrix sp.
ACCCTTCAATAAGCTCAGGATGTTCGTTTCAAGCTTTTATCGAAGGGTGCGGTGATAAAAGCAAATAATCACAGGTTTTAACCCACTACCCAATAAGTTAGTTGTTTTCATGAGAAGGTATTGATTTTCCTACACCACGCTTATCCGATGCGGCTGATATTGCTCCTGATTTTTTATTCTTAATGACAATTTGCATATTGCCCCAAGTGCCTTCATTCTCGGACATTTTATGACCTCGTCCCTCTAGAAACTCAATAATGTCGGCATCTAGTGAACCCGCTTCATACTGAATCGTATCAGGCAAATACTGATGATGATAACGAGGCAAGTTAACAATTTCATTCGCTGATTTACCTTCATAAAAACCAAGACTTCCCAATAACAACATAGTAATGATCCGGCTACCTCCTGGTGTGCCAAGAACAGCTATTTGATCATCCGTTTCCAGAAAAGTAGGCGACATACTAGACAGCATCCGCTTACCGGGTTCAATTGCGTTGGCTTTTGCACCTACCAAACCGTAGACGTTAGGTATACCGGGTTTTGCAGAGAAATCATCCATCTCATCATTCAACAAAACTCCTGTACCTTCAGGCATAAAACATGAACCAAAAGGATAGTTAATGGATAATGTCGCTGCGACACGATTACCTTCTTTATCAATTACAGAAAAATGGGTCGTATCAGTCCCTTTAATTCCCTCACGCCATGTGGGGGCAAGCGTATTACTAGGAGTGGCTCTGTCCTTACGAATAGATTGACGCAAGCCTTTAGCATAGTCGGGGCTAGTTAGTAGCTCGACAGGTACGTCAACAAAATCACTATCCCCCATATATTCAGCACGATCACGATAGCCTCTACGCATAGCCTCAGTGATAAGATGAATCTGCATGCTTTTATCCATCTTGTGCAGCGGATAACCAGCAAGCATATTGAATATTTCACTCAGTACAATCCCACCAGAAGAAGGTAATGCAGCCGAAGTAATCTTCATGCCTTTATAGTTAATTTCAATAGGCTGACGAAGCTTAATACGGTAATTTTTTAAATCCTCTTTAGTCCATATTCCGCCTGCTTTTTGCACCTCTGCCACCAGCTTGTTTGCCACCTCACCTTGATAAAATCCAGCACGCCCCTGTTTGCCAAGAAGTTCAAGCGTATGAGCCAGATTGGGTTGTTTAATGATTGCACCTAACTCAGGAATCTCACCCTCTTTTAAAAAAACCTCACTTGCCGATGCGGATTTTTGTATATCATCTAATCTAAAACTCACCATTTTTTGGTAATAAGCATCAACGCGAAAACCTTCTTTGGCAAAATCTATCGCGGGCTGTAATGTCTGTGACAAGGGCATGTTTCCCTTATTTTTAGCCAACCAGGATAGTGCAGCAGGTACACCCGGAATCCCAGCTGATAATGCACCCGTAATAGATAGACCAGCAATTACATTGCCTGCTTTATCAAGATACATGTTTGCAGAAGCTTTACCAGGAGCAGTTTCTCGGCCATCTAACATAATATCCTGTTGATCTTTTGCCGTATGCAGCAACCAAAACCCACCGCCACCCAGACCAGAATTATAAGGTTCCACAACAGCCAATACGGCACTAACCGTCACAGCCGCATCAAAGGCATTTCCCCCTTGTAAAAGAATCTTATTACCAGCTTCAGTCGCCAAAGGATGGGCGGTAGCTATGCCAATATTGCCCTCGTTATTTTTATTTTCTGTGGCAAAAATACTTGTATAAAATAAAAGGAGTACTACAAAAATCGAGATTCTAGTCATGTGGGTTTTTAAATGAGTAATGAATGAGTTAAAAAAAGTGATTCGCAGTCTAGCATAGAGAACTGCTGAGAAAATCTAGAGCGCATGAAATAATTACACCCTATAAAACAAACTAATACCGTTAGGCTTTTTTACTCTGTCGCTTATCATAATTAGGCTAGATAATTAACAGCAAGCTCTCTACTTTAGATATTTATTTTTTCTATACCCGTTCGCTTTTTCTTTATTAAGCTACTATTATTAATGATAAAACTCACAAGAGAGTACAAATCATGACATATCTACAAGATGAAAGAATCCTCTACCTACTTCTTGCCTTATTAATAGGCGTTATTCTGGGATGGCTATTTAGAAGTTTTTTCTCCACTAGAAAATGGGAGACACGCTATCTAAGCCTGAAGGATAGTAATAAACAAGTACAATTATTACTCGACAACTCTGAATCAAGATCATCCATGCTAGATGAAAAAGCCAAAGTACTGGTATCAAGACTGGCATTAAAAAGTTCTGACAACACTACTCTTGCAAAAGCATTCTCTAAAATACAAGGTGACCGTAATCAATTAAAAACAAATGTTGAATCGCTACGTTCCAAGTCTAAAGAGATAGAAATACGGAATTCTGATCTAGAAAATAAAAATATTAAGCTAGGCAATCATCTTGATCAAGCTCTGGAAGATAAAAAGAAAATAGCAGAATTTGAAACGATCATTACCACCTTAAAAGATACAAATTCTACTCTACAAGAAGAGCTTACCCTTTCAAAGAACACAGCTAAGACAACAACTGAGACAACAAAGCAACAAATAAAAAGTTTAGAATCCAATCTAAAAAACTACCAAAGTAAAAATTCTAAACTGGAAAGTGATTATTCAAATGCGCAAACACAATTAGAATCTATAAGTCACAACAACAATCAAACTGATCAACGAATAGAGCAACTTGATACAAAAAATAAGACGCTCCAATCAAGTCTGGAAGACGCAAACAAAGAAGTAGCAGGATTAAAGGAAATTAGAGATTCATCTCAGAAAACAAACACAGCTTCACTTGATGAAATTCAACAACTCAGCATCGAACTAGAAGAAACTAAATCCAGCAATAGTCAATCCATCATTGAATTAAAGAAACTCAAAGAGCTCAGAATTAAAAACAGCTCACTCAATGCAAAAATAGTGACCTTATCCTCAGCGCGCGATCAATTGATTAAAGACCTAGATAAAAGCACAAATGCAAATACAACAGATACTAGTCAAATAAAAATACAAAAAAGTCAGATAGATGCATTAGAATTATCCACACAAAAACTTAATGATGAAGTGAAACAGAATAAACAGGCTGCAGAGGACTTGTTAAGTCTTAAATCTAAACTCTATGCTTTAGAAACCGACAAAAAGAAACTATTCGCTGAGCTACAAACAAATCAGCAAAAAACATCTTCAATCAAGAACCTTGAAAAACAGTTGGCTGATCAACAAGTAAAAATAAGCAAAAATAAGAGTTCATGGGAAAATGAAATCAAGAGACATGAAGATTACTTGATGAGATCTGAAACTCGTTGGGCTAGTGAAGCAAAAAATCTACGAGACTTGCTCGATAAAACCAGAATTACTCATGAAGAAACCACCGAAAAAGTAACTGCGGACACAAAAGCATATGAGAATAAGTTACTTACCCTTACCTCCGAACGAAATAGCCTTGCCAAAACCACATCTCATGAGGTTAGTGCGCTTAAGGATAAATTGTCTACTGTAACTGCAGAACATGACAAACTTACCAACAATGCATCTGACGAAACTAAAAAACTTGAAAACAAGCTGACAACCATAACCTCAAAATATGACGAACTTATTAAAGCAAATGGCATAGCCCGTTTTGAGTCTAAATCGGAGGAAAGTAAAAGTAGTAGTCAAATATCAAAACTTCAAGGAGAAGTTAAAAGCTTGAGAGAAGAGCTACAACAAAAAGAAAATACTACGGATAATAAAGCATCAGGGGAAATACGCACCCAGCCCAGTAAAAACGATAACAAAAATCAATCCATGAGCAAAAACATAGAGAATGATTGGAAAGAAGCTCATCTTATAGGTTCAGTAAATTTAAAGAAACCCACTGGAAATTTTGAAACTAAACCTAAAA
>CAZDMX010000285.1:0-3924 GCA_964506085.1 uncultured Thiothrix sp.
TCTGGAAGATTTCACCTCATTTTTCTTTCGTCCCAGAATACTTGCACAGTCTCTGTAGCCCCGATTCCTAGGTGGCTGCAAGCACTACAGTAAAACTTTCTCAATCCCACCACTGGTCGCCTGTTCGACAAACCGGTTTTGCCAACCTTCACCAAGTAGTTCATTGGCCATTTCTACCACAATGTAGTCGGTGTCGATGCCTGTGCTATCGGCATAGCGAGATAAGCCTTGTTGACAGGCGGGGCAGTTGGTGAGCATTTTCACGTTGCCGTTTTTAACCCTATTTTCTCCGCTGTGTTGTTTGATGCCTTTGCGAATTTCTTCTTCTTTGCGGAAGCGTAGCTGGGTTGATATGTCTGGGCGACTGACGGCGAATGTCCCTGCTTCACCGCAACAGCGGTCTGACAACAACACTTCTTTTCCCATCAGTTCTGAGGTGACTTGTATCGGTGAGGCAGTTTTGATGGGCGAGTGACAAGGGTCGTGATAGATGTATTGCACGCCTGTTGTACCCTCTAGTTTGATGTTTTTTTCTAGCAGGTATTCGTGGATATCTAGTAAGCGACAAGCTGGGAATATTTTCTCAAATTCGTATTTTAGCAGTTGATCTAAACACGTTCCGCAAGAGACGATAACCGTCTTGATTTCCAAATATTGTAAGGCATGGGCGATTCTATGAAACAGTACCCGGTTTTCTGTGGAGATTTGCGTGCCTTTGTCAGTATCGCCTGAGGCATTTTGAGGATAACCACAGCATAGATAGCCGGGTGGTAATACAGTAGTTGCGCCTGCTTCTTGGAGCATAGCTAGTGTTGCCATGCCTACTTGGCTAAAGAGACGTTCTGAGCCACAGCCGGGAAAGTAGAAAACGGCATCACCCTTCTTTTTGCTTTTTTCGCCAGTAGGGTGAAGAATCGGCACTATTTTACTGTCTTCCAGACCTAATAACGCCCTAGTTGTTTTAGCCGGAACACTTTTTGGCAATGGGTTTTTCACAAACTCAATGACGTATTCTTTAAGCGCAGGTTTACCGATGGTTGCAGCAGGTTTGTCGCCTTTTAACCAGCCTAGTTTTTTGAATATAGCATGCCCTAAACGCTGTCCTTTATAGCCATATTCAATAAGCCCTTTACGCATGATATTAATGGTGCGTGGGTCTTTGACGTTAAGAAACTGCATGGATGCCCAGATTATCGGGTTGAATTTCTTCTTACCGCGATTACGCAGGATGTTTCTCATGCGAACTGTTACATCTCCAAAATCAATATTAACAGGGCATGGGTTTAAGCATTTGTGACACACCGTGCAGTGATCGGCTACGTCGTTCATTTCTTCGAAATGACGCAGAGAGATACCACGTTGGGTTTGCTCTTCGTACATAAAGGCTTCAATCATTAAGCCAGTAGCGAGGATTTTATTTCTGGGCGAATACAGTAAATTAGCGCGAGGGATATGCGTGTTGCACACGGGTTTGCATTTGCCGCAGCGCAAGCAGTTTTTGATATCATCATTCAACTCACCTAGCGCCGTGTGTTCTAGCAACAACGCTTCTCTTTCTACCAATCTTAGCGATGGTGTATAGGCATCTTGCAAGCCAGAGCCAGGCATAAGTTTGCCACGATTAAAGTGACCGTTCGGATCAATCTGTTCTTTGTATTGAGCGAAAGCCTGAGTCGTGCTTTCGTCTTGATATTGCATTTTGGTGAGGCCAATTCCATGCTCGCCTGAGATTACACCATCCAATGATAGTGCCAACTCCATCACATCATCAACAATGTTTTCAGCTTCATGCATCATTTTGTAGTCATTGGAATTCACGGGGATATTGGTATGTACATTGCCATCACCAGCATGCATGTGTAACGCTACAAACAAACGACTTGAGAGTACTTTTTTGTGAATACTGGTCATCTTGTCGCATAACGGTGTCATGCCACGACCCGTAAACATCTCATTGATGGGGGTTTTGATTTCCTTATGATACGAAATACGTAGATCACGACGTAAAAGCAAGTTGATTAACTTATCATCTGCTCTGATGGCTTTAATCGTATCTTGATCTAGTAGCTCTTTGAACTGTTCTACTGGTGCATTAAAGTTTTCCAGAATGGTCTTCCAGCGTTTTTCGACTTGCTTTAAGTGCTTACTGGCTGCATCGGTTTTTGCTTTTAACAAAGCATCATTTTCGGTGCTGGCTTCATAGTCTGGAAGCTTGCGCAACTCAGGCAAATCGCCTTGTAGAGTTTCTAGCAATTGCTCAATCAACCTGAGTTTATTTTCAATCGACAGGCGAATATTAATGCGCTCGATGCCTTCGCTATAAGCCGCGAGGTTGTGCAGTGGAATAACCACGTCTTCGTTTATTTTAAAGGCGTTGGTATGTGCTGCTATGGCGGCAGTTCGCGCTCTATCCAGCCAAAACTGACGGCGAGCCTCAGGGCTGATTGCTATAAAGCCTTCTGCTTGACGAGCTTGAGCGATGCGTACCACTTCTGAAGTTGCACTTGCCACTTGCTGTTCATCATCGCCTACAATATCAGCGATTAGTACCATTTTAGGTAATGAACCGCGCGAGCTTTTGGGGGTATAGCTGACAGCTTTTACATAGCGTTCATCCAAATGCTCCAAGCCAGAAAGTAAAACATCTGGGTTACCATCCAGATAGTCTTTAATCTCTATAATGGCGGGGACGGCTTCATGCAAATCAGTACCGTAAAACTCCATACAAACAGTGCGTACTTTTTCGGGCATACGATGCAGGATAAATTCAGCCGATGTAATGAGACCATCACAACCTTCTTTCTGAATCCCCGGCAAACCACCCAGGAACTTATCAGTAACATCTTTGCCCAAGCCTTCTTTGCGGAAAAACTGCCCCGCAAATAACATGGTTTCTGGTTCACCCTTGACTGTTTTTCCATCCGCCTTGAAACGGGTAACTTCAAAAGTGACCTTTTTCTGTTCATGAATCTTGCCGAGATTATGATCCAGTCGTTTAACTTCAAGCCACTCCGCATCCGGTGTCACCATTTTCCATGAAACCAGATTATCCAGCGTTGTTCCCCATAGCACGGCTTTCTTGCCGCCAGCATTCATGGAAACATTTCCGCCAATAGTAGAGGCATCTTGTGAAGTTGGATCAACTGCAAATACTAAGCCATGTTGTTCTGCCAGCTCTGAAATACGTTTGGTAACCACCCCAGCACCACAGGAAACTACGGGCACTTGCTTGCCCTCTGTCACATCTTCTCGATGTTTTACTTCAGAAATAAATTCTAGTTTTTCTGTATTAATCACCACAGATTTGGCGTGCAGAGGAATAGCACCACCGGTATAACCCGTACCGCCACCGCGTGGAATAACAGTTAGGCCTAGCTTGATGCTAACCTCAACCAAGCCTGCAATTTCTTCTTCGGTATCAGGAGTAAGTACCACAAAGGGCAGCTCAACACGCCAGTCAGTTGCATCTGTTACATGTGAGACACGCGACAAACCATCAAAGCAAATATTATCCTTAGCCGTGATTTTTGAGAAAGCTTTACGCGCTTTGCGACGCAACTCTTTATATGGAGGAAACCATGCCGCAAACTTCGCCACAGACTGATCAACAATATCAACTAGCTCAAGCGTTAGATTGTTGCCATCTGCCCTGTTTCTTATTCGTTCAACACGTTCCTGCATCGTACCAATCAAAGACAATAAGCGTCTTTGATTATTCAGCAAGTCATCCTGAATATAGGGATTGCGCTTTACAATCCACATATCACCCAACATCTCTAGCAGCATATGTGCCGAAAGCCCTGTGCTACGCTTGTTGCGCAACTGCTCCAATAATTCCCATGCTCGCTCACTTAGCAGGCGCAGTACAATTTCTCGATCCGAGAAAGAAGTATAGTTATAAGGAATTTCCCGAATGGGTGGTTT
>CAZDMX010000286.1:0-3923 GCA_964506085.1 uncultured Thiothrix sp.
GTAGTCACTCTACGGGTGAAGTCAACATTTTCCAGAAAACCTTTATATTCAGTGCCATAGGCATTTTCAGTAGTTTCAACTGCGTTTTTAGGTTTATGAATCACTGCCGCTAGAGGGTGCTGTAGCAACGGTTGTAGACGTTAGTGTTTCAGTAGCAGCAACATGATTTTTACTATGTTGCAAAAGTGCAGCCTTGACGAAACCAGTAAACAAAGGATGACCTTCTCTAGGCCTGGAAGTAAATTCAGGGTGGAATTGGCATGCTAAAAACCAGGGGTGATCGTGTAACTCAATCATCTCTACAAGACTTCCATCTTCAGATAGCCCCGAGAAGACTAAACCTTTCTCTGCCAATATCTCACGATATCCATTGTTAAATTCATAACGATGACGATGTCTCTCGGTGATTTCATCAGCTCCATAGCTTTCACGTGCCAATGTGCCTGTTTTTAAATAACAGACTTGACCACCTAAACGCATAGTTCCACCTAGATCCGTATCTTCATCGCGTTTCTCAACTTTGCCTTCCTTATCTGTCCACTCAGTGATCAGTGCAATCACCGGATCTGCTGTTTCTTTATTAAATTCGGTACTGTGAGCATCTACTAACCCTGCACAATGACGGGCATACTCAATAACTGCTACCTGCATTCCCAGACAAATACCTAAATAAGGAATCTTGTTTTCACGTGCATAGCGTACTGCTGCTATTTTACCTTCAACACCCCGTTTACCAAAACCACCTGGCACTAATATAGCATCTACGTTTTTTAATAAATCAGGATTCGATTCGAGTTTTTCAGCATCTACATAACGAATGTTGACACGTGACCGTGTCTGGATGCCCGCATGTGTCAGAGCTTCATTCAATGATTTATAAGATTCTGTCAAATCCGTATATTTACCCACCATCGCAATAGTGATTTCTGCTTCGGGAAATTCCATTGTATTGACAACATTCTTCCAGTCAGACAAATCCGCTTCAGGTAAATCATCTAAGCGAAATTTATCAACTACAATGGCATCAAGCTTTTGAGCATGTAGCCAAAGAGGTATTTTGTAAATACTATCAAGGTCAATAACTGAAATAACCGCGCGCTCTTCAACATTAGTAAACAACGCTATTTTCTTGCGCTCATTTTCTGGCAACATTCGGTCAGAACGACACAGCAAGATATCTGGCACGATACCAATAGAACGAAGCTCTTTAACGGAATGCTGAGTGGGTTTAGTTTTTAGCTCACCCGCCGTAGCTAAATAAGGCAACAATGTTAAATGGATAAACATCGCACGTTGTTTGCCTTCTTCCACCCCCATTTGGCGGATAGCTTCCATAAAAGGTAAAGACTCAATATCACCTACGGTTCCACCAATCTCGACCATGGCGATCTCATAATCACCGGCAGCAGCCCGAATACTTTTTTTAATCTCATCGGTGATATGTGGAATAACCTGTACGGTTGCACCTAAGTATTCGCCCTGTCTTTCTTTACGTATAACAGATTCGTATATACGTCCGGTGGTAAAGTTATTGAGCTGATTCGCTTTGAACCCCACAAAACGTTCATAATGACCTAAATCCAAATCTGTCTCAGCACCATCTTCTGTAACAAAAACTTCACCATGCTGAAAAGGACTCATGGTTCCCGGATCAACATTGATATAGGGATCAAGTTTCATCATCGTCACAGAGAGCCCCCGTGCTTCCAGAATCGCTCCCAATGATGCAGCCGCAATCCCTTTTCCAAGAGAAGAAACAACGCCACCAGTGATGAAAATATATCGTGCCATTTCGCCCGATCCTATAGATAAAACTCAGGCGAATGCTAACACAACCGCGTTTAATGAAACAGCTAGATTATGAAATGATATTAGTAAGTATTAATATATGAAAAGGCAGCCTATTTGAAAACAGAAGCTAAGATCAACTTCTTATCACAGTTTATAATGCTGTGATTGATTACCTGCGTCTATGCATATTAACGAATTTTTTTACACGCCTCCAGCTTGTCGGTTTTGAAAGATTATCAATATGTAAATTAGCGGGTTTCATAGTCTCTTGCTGATCATCTTCTGCAACATTAATGTGTTTCATCATTCTGGATTGAGTTATCCACGCTGATATTTCTTCTTCCTCCGGAACGTTTTTTATCCTTCTTGCATTTTGCATAGTCTCGGTCATTTTCAGCGATACTTTTGATACTTCCCTATTCGCCAAATCTTCAACAGAATGGATACCACTCAGCTGCATAGACTTTGCAAATTCATTGTTAACGCCTTCCAGCCTTAACAAATCAGCCATGACGACCCATGCTTTTATTTCAGGTGCATCTACATTGATAATCGTCGCAAGTTTCTCCTCTACTTTTTCTTTGCTCGTAGCTATACCCGTTTCATTTCCATCTTGAATGCTATTTTCTGGTATACGTTGCTCTTGCACATACAATAATAAATCTTCTGTAGTTAAAACCCCCTGCTCTCCCAGTCTTTCCGCATATGCCTTACCCACGCCGTAGATAACATCCACATTGTGTACCTGGATCATTGCTTCCGTCTGTAAATGCGATGAAGGCGCGTTGATGGCTCTACTTAGCAAGTTCATCTTGGGGACAACTAGCCCGTAAGGCAACCTATTAATTGGTTCTTGCGTTTGTTTAGGTTTTCGATCCAGTTGTGCTTTTAGATCGACTATTTCTTTCTCTTTTGCGTGCAAAGAAAGAGTCGTTTGTTCTAGCTCAGACTCTCTCTTTTCATCCTGTTCCCGCCATTGCTGAACATCTTCTTCTAATAACTTCACACCTGCTTTGTACAGGGTATTTTCTTTAGCTATTTTTGCTATGTATTCCTGACTCTGCTCTTTAAATAAACCCAACTGATTTAACGTACTGTTCTTTTCTTCCTCTAGTACATTAACTTGAACGCTAAGTTCATCAGCAACCCGTCCTTTATCTGCCAATCTCGCTTCAGCTTCAGTCAGTTTAGATTGGACTTCGCTTAATACGCCATTTTCACTATCTACAGAATCTTTTTCAGCTAATAGTGCTTCAGCTGCAAACAATTTTTCCCGAACACTCTCTTTGGTTTTCTGTAAACCGGTTTTGTACTGAGCATTTAAAGCCTGATACTTTTGCGCCCACTCAGCTTCGTATTTCAATAATAAATTATCTGCAACAATCGCTTCTTTTTTTACCTGTTTTATATGAACATCTTTCGCCTGATTACTTTGCCTAGCAAAAGTAAGTAACTCCTGTGCCTTGCTGAGCTTCTGATTGGTTTGTGCATATATTTCCCGAGATTTTTTAAAGCCATGCCGCATTTTTACCAGCTGCACCGATAATTTCTTATTTTGTTGCTTAACGCCATTTAGCCTTTTAACTTCAGCCACAAGGCTACTCTTTTGAGATGATAGATTGCTAAATTCTTCATTCTTTTTTTTATAAAGGTTATTTTTTTTCTCTAGGGCAAAATATTTGGTTTGCATTTCCTCTACCGCTTTGCTGTAGCGTTTACATCCCCCTCTTAATAGCCAACCTATAACACTACCAATGAGTCCGGCGATCAGCAGATAAAGCCATAGTTGCGCGAGTAGGTAAGTCATCATTTATCCTTATAATTATATTTATTATGCTGTTGGTCACCTCTATAACTTATAAACCAAGAATTGAACTCAGGATAATAGAGATACCATGATTCTAATCCTTGCCCGAATCATGCATATTTATGTGATAGGTGAATAGTGACAAAGAATCCATCTATCTCTCCATCAAAGCATTGATAACTGGCTTTCCTGCTGCGACAAAAGTGTAACTCGACAAAATTCAACCACTGCAAGCAGCTCTTCCCAGTCGCGAATAATTACAATTGTTTACCTTAAACCTAAAAAACGCAGTTGAAACTACTGCGAATGCCTATAGCACTGAATC
>CAZDMX010000287.1:0-3922 GCA_964506085.1 uncultured Thiothrix sp.
TCAAATCACTTGAGGCTCTGGCTCTAATGCAATCGAAAATTTTTCTTGAACGGATCGAATAACGGCCTCAGCTATTTCCCACAGTTCGTTCCCCGTCGCACCGCCATGATTGACTAACACCAGCGCATGTTTATCATAAACACCAGCCCGACCGAGTTTGCGTCCTTTCCAACCACACTGATCGATTAACCATGCCGCTGATGTTTTCATGCGTGCTTCATGTTGAGGGTAACCGGGTAACGCTGGATATTTTTCTTTTAGTTGAAGCCATTCAGGTTCTGCCAGAATAGGGTTTTTAAAAAAGCTCCCTGCATTTCCAATAACCGCAGGATCAGGTAATTTACTTTGCCTTATGGCGATAATGGTATCGCTGATCAGCTTAGACGATAATACCTGTCCTGCCAGTTGAGCTTTTACTCCAGCATAAGAAACGTTCCACTCAGGCTTGTGTGGTAATCTAAACGTCACAGCCGTAATCAAGTAGCGGCCGGGCTGAACAGATTTAAAAAAGCTGTCGCGATAGGCAAACTGGCAGTCTGCTACTTCAAACTGACGACTCTCGCCCGATTCCAAATCTATCGCATCAACAGCATGTAAGTAATCAACCAGCTCAACCCCATAAGCCCCTATATTCTGTACGGGAGCTGCACCCACAGTACCGGGAATCAATGACAAGTTTTCTAAGCCTGCATAGCCTTGTTCAATCGTCCAACGCACGAAATCATGCCACACTTCCCCTGCACCTGACTGGACGTAACACGCTTGATCATCTTCTGATATTTGAACCCTGCCGCGTAAGTTTATATGCGCGACTAAGCCAAGGTAGTCATTTTTGAACAATAAGTTGCTGCCGCCACCCACTATCAAGCACGGTAGTTCGTTTTGCTTACGCCAAGCAACAAGCTCTGACACATCATCAAGGTTATTAATTACTGTAAAATACCGAGCAATTGACGCCACACCAAAGGTGTTATAGGGCTTTAAAGAAACATTCTCGGCTATATTCATTTACGATTTACCGTCAAACTGGCGAATCAATACAGAAGTATCTTTTCGCTGACAACCTTTCTCTTGTAACTTTTCATACTCGCCGTCAACCATTCTTGCCAAAGGTAGCTCCAAGCCGTGTTTTTTTGCCTCATCAAGACAAATACCTAGATCCTTACGCATCCAGTCCACTGCAAACCCAAAGTCGAATTCTCCGTCCATCATGGTTTTCGTCCTATTGAGCATTTGCCAAGAACTTCCCGCTCCATACTGCAAGGCATCTAACACTGTTTCAGCACTAAACCCTGATTTCTTGGCTAATTCCAAACCTTCGGACAACCCCTGCAAAACACCCGCAACGCAAAGTTGATTCACCATTTTACAACGCTGTCCATTACCGGATTCACCCACATGCTTTACAGCTTTCGCATAACTGGAAAGTATTCCTTCACAACTTAGAAAAGCCTGCTCGTTGCCACCCACCATAATGGTAAGCGCACCCTGCTCTGCGCCAATCTGTCCACCCGAAACAGGCGCATCAAGGAACTCGGCACCCACTAATCTTGCCATCGGAGAAAGCTTCTCTACCACCGTTGCGGAGGTCGTCGTATGATCAATTAAAACAACATGCTCTTTCTTGCTAGCCTGCTTAGTAGCTCGTAGTGCATCAAAAACCCCTTGCTCTGCATATATACTATAAACAGCGTCATCATTGCCCAAACAACTAATCACAACATCTGCCCCGCTCACCGCTTCAGCAAGATTTGCTGCCACCTTACCTTTACCCTTGCCCTTGCCTTTATATTTATATTCTTTCGCCCATTTTTCAGCCACCGAAACGGTACGATTAAAAACCGTAACCTGATAACCTTTATCAACTAAGTGACCCGCCATGGGGTAGCCCATTGTACCTAGGCCAATAAAAGTAATCCTTTTCATTATGCTTTTACCTTTGCATCATTTGCACCCTTGGCATCGAGGACACCCCCACCTTTACCCATTTTTTTGCCTTCAGCAGCACGTTTTTTGCGTACCTCTTTAGGGTCAGCAATCAATGGCCGATAAATCTCAACGCGATCCTTATCTCGAAGAACTTGAGTCAATTTAGTCAACTTTCCAAACAGCCCTACTTTATTTTTGGTCAAATCAATATCAGGATATTCTGATAATATACCTGACTGTTTTATAGCCGCTTCTACTGTCATCCCTTCATCCACTTTAAACGCCAACAAACTCTGCTCATCTGCCAAACCATAAACCACTTCAACGTGAATTTGATTAGACATAAATATCCTTAGCCCGCTCTACAAAGGCATCCACCATCGAGTTTGCAATTTGATTAAAAACAGGACCAATCGCTATACTGACCAAGCCATTGGTAAATTCGAACTCTAAATTCAGAGATATTTTACAAGCCTGACCCTTAATATCATCAAAACTCCAGGAACCTTTCAAGTATTTAAAAGGACCATCTACTAACTCCACTTCAATTGTTTTATTTTTTTCTAGCTTATTCTGAGTAATGAACTTCTTATGCACGGGCCCCTTAGCAATAGTCACTGAGGCCTTAACTGAATCACCATAGTCATCAATTTTTTCTGATGCACCACACCACGGCAAAAACTCAACATACTTATCTACATCATTAACGATGTCGTACATCTGCTTTGGCGTAAACGTCACCAGCGCACTGCGATTAATTATTGGCATACAACTCCTATTTGTCTAATTGGATGTAATCAAACTTACATTTTGATATATAATATCCGAATGGCTAAACGAAAGAAAAAAAAAGGTCATGGTGGATTAACAATTGCTCTCAACAAAGCTGCCCGCCATAACTACTTTATAGAAAATACCTTTGAAGCAGGAATGGTACTAGAAGGCTGGGAAGTCAAAAGTCTAAGAGATGGTCGCGCCCAACTTAAAGAAGGCTATGTACAAATTCATAAAGGTGAAGCATGGTTACATGGCGCGCATTTCTCACCGTTGTTATCAGCCTCTACCCACATCAACCCAGATCCTGTACGCACCCGCAAATTGTTGTTACACGCCCTTGAAATTTCCCGCTTAATAGCTGCGACCGATCAAAAAGGCTACACCATTGTGCCGCTCGCGCTATATTGGAAAAAGAATAAAGTTAAGCTAGAGATTGGGCTAGCGAAAGGTAAGCAGCAGCACGACAAGCGAAATACAGAAAAAGAACGGGACTGGGATCGTGAAAAACAACGGGCTATGAAGAACGATTTTTAGCTAAACCCATTATCCTAATAAACTCACCACCCAGTCCATTACTCCCGACACTTTAAGGATAACGACTAACATGCCCATTATTGCCACGTACTTCACTAAGAAAGACCAAATGCCGTAGTTCAAGCCAGATAACGCAAGCTCTTCCTGTGAGCTTTTCTTGCGCATTAACCAGCCCGCGAAAATGGCAATTAATAACCCACCTAGTGGCAACATGATATTTGAGGTCAAATAATCCATCCAGTCGAAAAAGGTTTTATCCAGAAATTTGCTGTCGCTCCAGACATTAAAGGAAAGAATGGACCCTATGCCTAAAAACCAAGTCGACCCTCCCATGATGACTGTCGCTCGTAACCGTGTAATGGATGTTTTCTCAACTAACCATGCAATAGCGGGTTCGATTAAGGAAATAGCAGAAGTCCATGCCGCGAAGATAAGCAACAAGAAAAAGATTGAGCCAAATATATCGCCATAAGGCATCTGTCCGAAGGCGATAGGCAAAGTCGTGAAAATTAGCCCTGGACCTGAACTTGGCTCTAAACCATGAGCAAAGACGATGGGGAATATTGCCATTCCTGCCAGCAAGGCGACTACCGTATCCGCCAGTGCAATGGATATTCCCGCACCCGCGATGGACACGTTTTTAGGCAAATACGCACCGTATGCCATGATCGCTCCCATGCCT
>CAZDMX010000288.1:0-3922 GCA_964506085.1 uncultured Thiothrix sp.
GGTGACAAAACCACAAAAACCACACATATATTTATTCTCTCAAGGACTCTTAGTAACAGTGTTTGCACGAAAACACTGTTTATCCTAAAAAACTCAGTTGAAACTACTGAGAATGCCTTTAGATTCAGCACTCTAGTCATTCTCGCTACGTTTCAAATGCGTTTTTTAGGTTTATATTCTTATCTATTTTCCAAGAAAGTAGAATCAAATCATAGATAATACAGATAAACGTTTCTTGCTGATAGCGTAACCATTAAATTATGTTTTTATAGCTAATTCATGCAAAGCCATCGGAAAAAAGTTGCTCCCGTTCTTCTTTATCTGTAGCTTTCTATTCCTACCTTACTTGTCCAATAAGCATAAAAAAATGAAAATTGCCTTAATTATACCTAGCTTGTCTAAAGGTGGAGCTGAAAGAACCGTTTCTAATTTATCGTTAGTTATGGCTGATAAGCACGATGTTTATGTTGTTGTACTTGACTCGAATGATCAACAGTATCCACATGGCGGAAAGCTTGTTGATCTTGGTACGCCACCCTCAAATTCGGGGCTAGGTAAAATAGTCACACTCTTAAAGCGTGCTTTTCTGTTACGAAGGTTGTTCAAAAAAGAAAAGTTTGACGGTATTTTTGCCTTTATGGAGGCGGCTGGCCTACCTGCTGCTATTGCTAGCAAGGAAGCGATTGTTTCTGTACGAGATACACCCGAATCCTTGCCGGGTTTCTATCCAAAGTTGATCAAATTCATCTACCCCAGAGCTAAAAAGGTTGTTGCTGTAGCCAAAGCCACGGAACAAAAGCTAATAAGAGATTATGGCCTACGTAAAACGACTACGATTTACAACATGGCTAATATTGAGATGGCAGCAAATCAATCAAACGCTGAAATCAGTATCCCGCAACCTTTTATTCTTGCGGTTGGGCGACTCAGTAAACAAAAAGGTTTCGACTTATTAATAGAGGCTTATGCATCCTCAAAAGCCAAAGAGCAAATCAACTTGCTCATTCTGGGTGAAGGCCCGGATCAGCAAGCACTACAAGCACTTATTGATCAGCACAAACTCAATGACAAAGTGACGCTTTATGGCAGTGTCGACAATCCATTTGCTTTTTACAGTAAAGCAGATTTTTTTGTACTTTCTAGTCGACACGAAGGCTTTCCAAATATTTTAATAGAAGCATTAGCCTGTCATTGTGCTTGTGTTGCCGTTGATTGCCCAACGGGACCTAATGAAATTATTACTCCGAATGAAAATGGCTTACTCATAGAATCAGAAAATATCCCGCTACTGGCTGAAGCGATTGATCAGTTGTATTTCGATGAAGCACTAAAAAGTAAATTCAGAACAAATGCACAAGCATCCGTAGAATATCTGAGTCCAAAAGCCATTGCGCAAGAGTGGATCACCTTAATAGATTAACCATAGACTGGGTAATCCGGTTCATTGCCTGCTTTCCACTTAATACCACATCCCAGTGACGCGATTTGTTCTTCTGGCGCAGGGCTGCCTGTCAACAATAAATCTGCAGCATTACGCATATCTGTACCTATTATAGGATCATCATTGCTTGGTCTTGAACTATCAAACTGGCCTCGGTAATACAATTTATGTTGCGCATTGAACATAAAAAAATCAGGGGTGCAAGCCGCTTGGTAGGCTCTGGCTATTTCTTGAGTCTCATCAAAGAGGTAGGGAAAAGTGAAGCGATATTGCTTACTGGCTTCAATCATTTTTTCAGGGCTATCAGCCGGAAATTTAGCTACATCATTGGCATTGATAGCGACTACTTGCAAACCTTTGTCCTGATAAGTCATGGCAAAATCAGAAAATGCATCTGCTATGTGGATGACATAAGGACAATGATTACAAATAAAAGCAATCAATAAGGGTTTCCCATGAAAGCCTGATAGTGAAAGGGAGTTTCCGGTAGCAGGTTCCAAAAGTGAGAATTCAGGGGCTTTAGTGCCCAGTTCCAACATGGTAGATGCTGTCTTTGCCATAATAACGATCCTTTTCGTTCTCCTTCTATCCACTCAGGATACCTTAATTTGTAATGGCTATGCTATACTTCCCTTTATATTGATAAATATTACACTTGGTCTAGTAATGTATTAAAGGCTAATTATGGTTAATATAACATAAGGGCAACGACAATCTGGACTCAACCATTCTATGAACCCTCCTATGAAAAAAATATTAATACTTCTCATTACCACCAGTTTTTTATTTCTCGGTTCTGTAAGCGCTGCTCCAGAGGCAAAGAAATACGGCCCGATAAAATCGGGGCAAACGCTATGGGGAATTGCCTATAAAACACGTCCCAAAGGTGTTTCGCGTTTAAAAATGATGAATGCTTTACATAAATTTAACCCCAAAGCTTTTGAAAAAGGCAATATCAACCTACTCAAAAAAGGTGCCACTCTTTACTTACCGACTAGTAAGGAAGCAGTTGCTAGTATTTTATCGGGTGATGAAGTTCAAGTTGCGGAATCAGCAGATGATTCGAATAAAAATATTAAAACCTTACAAACTGAACTCACTAGTGTTAAAGAAGAATTAGCCAGATCGAAAGAAACGCTTAAAGGGTTAAATCAACAAAGCGATGCTCTTGAAAAATCTCAGCAAGATGTAGCTCTTTTAACAAAGGAAAATGAAGTACTAAAGAACACCAAAAATGCTACCGCTGAAACAACCAAAGAAACTAAAGAAGAGCTTAGCGCTCTCAGTGAACAGTTCGAAGAAGCACAACATCAGATAAAAATGCTCGAAAAAGAAAAATTGGCGCTACAGGCAGCATCAACAGAAGGCACATCCGAAGCTCAGCAAGAGATACAAAAAACACTAGCTGTGGTTACCGCTGAACTGGCAAAATCTAAAGACCTCATCAAAACACTGGCTGAAAAAAATAAGACGTTACAAATTGACAGCCTTGATCCCAAGCTACTTGCAGATACTAAAAAAGAACTAGCAACCACCAATGAGGAGCTGGAAGCTCTAAAAGTACAAAACCAGCTATTACGCGAACAAGCAATAAGTGCAGATGTTTCACAAGATCAAAGAAAAGAAAACAACAAGAAATTTTCTGAAACTATCGCAGCCCTTAATTCAGACATAGGTGTGCTACGGAGTAGAATCAAAGAGCTTGAAGAGATAGAAAAATTAAAAAATACTCATATCACAAAACTGCAAGAATCTCTGGATCATGCTACAGCGGTGATAAAAGAACAGGCTGAAGTTAACAAGAAGATGTACGCACGTCTTACCAAGATGGAAAAAAGAGACGAGGAAGAGGAGAAGGCGGCTGCAGCGATAACCGATAGCAATCCTTCAAGCCCCACTCCACCAGCTGAGCAATCTGGCGCAGGAACAACTACCTCTCAAGCAGCTTCCAGTGAAGCCACAACTATTGTTAATTTTGCGGGCAAAACAGAGGCTAACTCTACAGCCCTGGTGGTGACCGAGACTCTTCAAGACATTTCTCCCAAGTTCTGGTTGATGCTTACCCTTGCAGGCTTGTTGTTTGTATTTGCTTTATTGTGGCGTGTTATTTCGGGTAAAGATGAGCTTGAAGCAGTATAGAATCATTTACAAGGCCACCAACACCCCCCAATAACGGACAATAACAAGACATCGGATGTCAGGTTACGGGGCGCAAACAGTGATTAATCTAGTGGTATTGAGTTGATGAGAGACTATTTAATCCACCTTCTAACTCGTGGAATTGTCGGAAAACTTCCTCTCCGACGAGGCAAAACCTATTTACGTCTAGTCGATACCTATCTTCGCTTGGGTGATGTGATCTCTGGGAATAGATTTCATAATAATCATCGAATAACTTCAAATTATAACCAATGAGGAACAGAGCTTCACAAGGCTGTTGCAGCTGTTGATGCCACGCGTGCTGCAAGATTGCTGGCTTCG
>CAZDMX010000289.1:0-2413 GCA_964506085.1 uncultured Thiothrix sp.
GCACTGACGCATATGCTGGCCAATGGCGACTTGGCGCATGTGATCCTGTTTGGTATATCCCTGGGTTGCTTAATATTTTCATGATACCTTTACGTGTTATCACACCAAAGATGATGGCCATTGTTAGTCTAACTATCGTCATGTGTTTTTCTGTACTGGCATATATCGGCATCCCTAGCAGCGATGACCCTCGTTTGTTTTTTACGCCATCAACAGATCTATTAAAACAAGAACAATACGTCAATCAATTAGTGAATAGCTATGAACCAGGACGCTATCTCATCATACATGGAGAAAATTCAGCTCAGGTTTATAAGAGGTTTGCTAAATTATCCAGCGCAATAAACAAGAATCAAGCGGCGACACTAAACAGTGTAATGAATTGGCTTCCCTCTCCTTTGGAACAACACAATAACTATCAAATGCAACAGCGCTTATTTCAAAATAATGGCGTGACTGACAAGCTTTTCACCTTGTTAGGCATGCCTGCTGATAGTGCAATAAAATTACGTGACGAGTATCAAAAATCTGACCAACACCTGCTAAATCCGGCTGATATATTGGCACTACTGCCAAACTCTACAAGTAGTTTATGGCTTGAAAAAGATGGAAAAGTCTACAGCTTTGCCTTAATAGCCAAGGGTGCTGATACCACCGCCATCAGTATGGCCAGCGATAAAATTGACGGCATTGAATATATCAACACCGTTGCCTTGGCTGAAAATATCTTGCAACAGCAGCGGGTTTCCGCAGCAAAATTATTGCTCTATGCTTACGCCCTGATTGCTATGCTTATACTGCTACGCTTTCGTCGTATCGAAGCATTATGGATGTTGGCGATCCCTATTGGCGCTAGCATGGGCACCGTTATTCTCTTGGCCCTGTTCGGGCAAACAATTAATTTGTTTCACACAATGGCACTATTTTTAATATTGGGGCTAGGGATGGATTATGTTATTTTTTCTCGTGAAATGGCGGCAACGTCACTTACTCTACAGGCTATTTTACTTTCGGCCTTGACGACTTTACTGTCCTTTGGCTTACTCAGCATGAGCTCCATACCTGTGGTACAAGCCTTTGGCTTGACGGTGTTAATTGGCAACACTCTCAATCTGTTTGGTACCCTGGCTTATGCGCAGATACACCATACTAACAAAGGGGCCAACAAGGAGACAAAAAATTATGCCACACAATAAGCGTGTCCTGGTCACCGGCGCAAGTCGCGGCATTGGCAAAGCAACAGCGCTGAAACTGGCCCAACAAGGCTTTTCTGTCACCGTACACTGCCACAACAATATTGATGCAGCCAGCAAACTAATCGAAAAAATCAATACTTTGCATGGCAATGCCAGCCTATTGCAATGCGATATTAGCAACCGAACGCAAACTCGACTGGCGCTGGAACAGGCTATCGATACACATGGCGCCTATTATGGTATTGTCTGTAACGCGGGCCTTACCAAGGATAATGCCTTCCCATCGTTAACTGAAGACGATTGGGATAAGGTTATCCGCACCAATCTCGATGGTTTTTATAATGTGCTGCACCCCTTGGTGATGCCCATGATCCGTTTACGCCAGGGCGGGCGCATTGTTACCCTTTCATCCGTATCAGGCTTAACAGGAAATCGCGGACAAGTGAATTACAGTGCTGCCAAAGCAGGCATTATTGGTGCGACAAAAGCACTGGCGATAGAACTCGCTAAACGCGAAATCACCGTTAACTGTGTGGCGCCGGGCATCATCGAAACAGATATGACAAAAGATATACCTGTCGATGAAGCAAAGAAAATGATCCCCATGCGACGCATGGGTAGCGTCGATGATGTCGCAGCCACAATCAGTTTCTTAATGTCAGATGACGCCAGCTACATTACGCGCCAAGTCATTAGTGTCAATGGCGGTATATGCTGACATACCTTAATTAAGATCATGATAAACTGTTTATAGTCCAGGCCGAAAACAACTCTACCAAAAAATATCATCGCCTCGTCATGCAAGAAAGGAGACAACATGAAGCATATTTTATTAGCTCTACATATCGCGCTATTTTCATTATTTTCAATTAGCTCACAGGCAGAGCTTAGCTCTACTGAAAAAACCGTTGTTGATATGATGCTTGAAGGTGACCTTAGACAACTTAAAGCAGCTGTCCGTAGAATTCATGATGCCGAGATGTTCAATACAGAAATATTGGATGTGGCGGCGGAGATTATGTTAGTCACTTACCCCAATACTTATCAGGCAGAATTAGACACTTTGTCATGGCTGGCTAAAGCGCTAGGGAAATCTGAAAATAATCGCTATTACGAGGTGTTATCAGAAGTTGTAGATCAAACGAGGTTTAAAAAATTACGCAATCACTCAAAAAATTAAATACCCCTGTCGATTCAGATATACAATATAAAGCCGG
>CAZDMX010000289.1:2513-3889 GCA_964506085.1 uncultured Thiothrix sp.
AATCACTCAAAAAATTAAATACCCCTGTCGATTCAGATATACAATATAAAGCCGGAATGAAAGACGTTAAAGTGCCAGACTACTTTTAAACCAAAGAAATTCATTTAGCCTGCCAAGCTTCGGCGCAATAAAGATCTGTTGTGCCGCAGATATAAAGCTCGACTTAATAAATAAGTTATACATGTATACACCCGCATGAAGTCCTAAATGCGGCGAAACAATAATGATGTATTCACGCCACCAAACGCAAAATTATTGCTCATAATTGTCTGCGCACTTATTTCTCGGCACTCATCACGAATATAATCTAAATCTCCACAGCGTGGATCAATATTCTGCAAATTAAGTGTCGGTACAAACCATTTCTCACGCATCATCATAATACTTGCCCATGCTTCAAAGGCACCGCATGCACCCAGCGTATGTCCTGTGTAGCTTTTTAATGCGCTAACAGGCGTGCTTGCACCAAGTATCTGCTCAGTTGCCAATGATTCGGTAATATCGCCCTGCTCAGTGGCGGTGCCATGCGCAGCCACATAATCCACTTCACTTGCGCTGATATTTGCATCTTGCAAACATAACTCCATCACTTTTGCCATGGTCTCCTGCCTGGGACGCACCAAATGATAGCCATCTGTATTGGTGGCATAGCCAATCACTTCGGCGAGAATATCTGCGCCACGCGCTTGGGCATGGTCATACGATTCAAGAATCAGTGTGCAAGCCCCCTCGCCCAAGACCAAACCATCGCGCTGCTGATCATAGGGTCTGGGTGTTTGCTCTGGTGTTGCATTCACTGTGCTGGCGGCAAAAATAATATCGAACACCGCCGCCTGAGTCGGACATAATTCTTCAGCACCGCCAGAAATCATTACCTGTTGTTGACCGCTGCGTATTGCCTCATAAGCAAAACCAATACCTTGGCTACCCGCAGTACAGGCGCTGGAAGTGGTGTACATTCTTCCCTGGGTGCCAAAATAAACACTAATATTGATCGCAGCAGTATGGCTCATCATGCGCAAATAAGTGGTGCTGTTCATGCGCGCCATGGACTGATTTTCTAGCAGGCTAAAAAACTCTAATGCTGCATTACTACTGCCCGTTGCCGAACCATAAGCAACGCCAGTCTGGCCGCCACTCAGCACTTCATCACCAAGTAAATCTGCTTGCTCCAGCGCCAACTCGCTTGCTCTAACTGCCATCTGTGCAACACGGCCCATCCTGCGCTTGCATTTGATGCTGTAGTGTTCTGGTAAAGAAAAATCAAGTACTGGCGCTGCCAGGCGTGTATTCATTTCAGAATATTGTTGCCAATCTTCCATAAAACACACAGCGTTACGTTTATTTTTTAGCGCTTGGCTAACATCTTGCCAGTT
>CAZDMX010000290.1:0-3879 GCA_964506085.1 uncultured Thiothrix sp.
CCT
Source organism: uncultured Thiothrix sp. (assembly GCA_964506085.1). GTDB lineage: Bacteria > Pseudomonadota > Gammaproteobacteria > Thiotrichales > Thiotrichaceae > HyVt-477. Next base: position 4 of record CAZDMX010000290.1, read on the forward strand.
ATAAAAATAAATCCCTTCGATAACATTAAGATACATTGATGTTTCTTACAGTAATACCAGCATCCATACCAGCTATCAGTAAAAAACAGATTAAATTATATAAATCAATATTTTATAACAATAAAAAGCCCCGATAATGCGAGGCTTTATGAGGTGAAACTGATATGTTTAACTACCAGCTTTTGACTTTAGTTCTTTCTGAATTTTATAAACTGTACTGACACCAATATTCAGATCCTCAGCTATTGCTGTTTTAGTTGATCCAGCCTCAAGCATTTCTTTTACCTGTACCTTAATTGCATCTGTCATTTTGGGTCTGCCTAGATGCTTACCTTCTGCCTTAGCTCTAGCAATACCGTCTGCCCTTCTCTCTGCTATCAACTCCCTTTCAAATTCTGCAACACTGGAAAGGATGCCCAACATTAACCGACCTTGTGAGCTATTTGTATCAAGCCCCATGTTTAAAACCTTGAGGCTTGCGCCCTTCTCTTTTATTTCATCATAGATGTTCCAAAAATCCGACATACTCCTAGCCAGACGATCCAGCTTAGTAACTACAACCACATCACCCTTTCTTATTGTTTTCAGCATCAGGGTTAATTCAGGACGGTTTCTATCTTTACCTGATACCTTTTCTTCAAAGAAGTGCTTGCAACCTTCTTTCTCTAATAGTTCTCTCTGTACATCAAGTTTTTGACCTGTTGAAGAAACCCGTGCATAACAAATAGCATGTGACATTATTTAAACCCTCTATAAAGCTCTTAGAAGAATGTAGAATATACTCTATAAAATAGAAAATCAACCTTTATAGATGGTATTTTAGATACTCTATAAAGCTACACCTTTGTGGATGTTTTAGGGTCTGATTAATTATTAGGCTCTTTACCCTGCGATAATTCCAGATTATCAAAGCGAGACTATTCTATTGATTGAAGCAGATGGTATTGCATAGCCAATCTCTGAAACTTAGTTTTTCAGCATACGGGTATACTTTGTGATAATAAGTAATCCTTTAAGAAAACATCTTTCTACAAGGACAATCTGTTGTTACTTCAATGTGAGCATCAAAATAGTTACTCGCTCAAATATCCGTAATTATGAGACACAAAAAATCCCTACTCCGAAAAGTAAGGCTAACTACTAATGAACTACTATTTTGTACAGATGTAGTAGTTTGAATAATCACTTTTGTTTTAGATCTCAAGCAAAGGTCAATTTATTAGACCACGTCACATCATGGATTTATAGGCTTGGGCTTGTAGCTCATTGGATACCGTTAGCTGGTCGCTGAACAGTTTTTGGTCGCCATTAGGCGCGGTTGTGTTATTATTCATGATGTTGAATACCTCATAAATTTAAGCGTTTAACGGTTTTAACAATCGGCTTTAAGTGTTAGCGCACTTATCGCCAGAAGCCTTGTCAGTGTTAGCGCACTGATAGGGCTTTTTTATGTGCTTCTTATGATATTCCCTGTAACTGTTTTTCTAAATCTTTCGCTTTCATAGTTGCCAGTAAATTCACTAGTTCACCATTCATGAAACGGCTAGACTTTTTACTTCTTTCGTTCAACCAGTCACGAATATGTGCTGGTATTCTCATTTGTGTGCGTACAATCTTTCCATTCATCTGCAAACCTCCTATTCGCGTCACTATAATAGTGATTAAAAACCATATAATAATACAATCACTACTATAGTGACAAGAGATATGTATCACTACAATAGTGATACTATTTTGAAATGGGTAAACAAGACGACTTTTATAGAACACAAATACGCATCCCCACTGATGTATACGGGGCTATCAAAGATGCTGCTATGGAAAGCGGTAGGAGTATCAATGCAGAAATGATTGAATTGTTTTTTATTGGTTTAGGAGAAAAAGAACCGCCTATCACTGAAACTCCATTAAGAAAAATCCTTAGTGAAGAAATAGCCAAAGCCCTCAAAAAATAACGCCCATAAAAAAGCCCTGCATGTGCAAGGCTTTATCAAACAAATTTCAGTCTTCTTTGGTTTACTGCTTGGACTTAAATATCAAGCCGCCTCTAATCTCTGTCTAGCTTGCCATAAGTCATATTGCACCTGTAAGCGCATCCAGTGTTCTGCATTGGGTTTTTTAAATACAGCTTCCAATTTTAAAGCCATATCCGCAGTTACAGCACTATGAGCATTGGTAATAGAAGATAATGTTTTACGGCTCACACCTAACTTTACAGCCGTTTCTGTGACTGACAAATCAAGGTCATCAAGTATAACCTCTTTTAGAATTTCCCCCGGGTGGGCTGGATTGTACATAGGCATAATTTAAACCTCAGTGATAATCTTCATAGTTGACTAACTCAACATCATTTCCAATAAATCGGAAAGTCACCCGCCAATTTCCACTAATAGAAACTGACCATGTTTCTTTTCGATCTCCTTTCAACTCATGCAACCTAAGCCCTGAAACATCCATTGAGTCCGTATCAAGCGCAACCTCCAACAAAGATAAGACATATTGCAAACGGCTTGCATGGTTAGCCTGAATACCCGCCTTGCTCCCAGTGTTATAAAACTTCTCAAGTCCTTTATGTGCAAAGCTGATAATCATTAACAGAGTGTAACGGCTAACTTCACACTATGCAATATTATTGAGAGTTTAAGCAGTCAGATCATTAAGATTGTAGTCAACAGGGTTGAGGTTTGACAGGTGATAAGTTTTATTTAATCGTCCTCCTGAATTTTTCCACTATAGCCTTGCTCCAAGAGAGTATTACCCGCCGCATAATCACGCCCATAATATTTCTCTTCCCCGCCCCTTCTCTTTTTAATCGCCAAATACAGGGCAAAAATGACACCTTAGCTCTGGAACTTGCACGAGGTTTTTAAAGAGCACAATGCAACAAGTTTTTTGGATAAAATAGATAGCTTCAAGCCTTGCTGTACTTGCCTAGAAACATGACTTTGCAATCTAAATTTCTACACGAAACTCAATTTTTTCATTACCCAAACTAGACTCAATTACTTTGTAAATACCATGTCCTGAATTTTTTTCTTTTGTAATCCGTATCAAATCATACCTAGATAGAATTTTAAGATCATTGTTCAAGCTTACTGGACTTCGTTTCATTGCATTCATAAGCTCAGAAAATATTACTTTTTTTTCTTTTCTCAGGTATTTAACTAAATTAGTCCTTTCAGGTTTAAGTAAAAGCATGAGGTCTTGTGGGTCTACCCATATAGTATTCTTTTTAGTTAATTTTTTTCCTTGATCAATTTCTCTAGCCGTTTCTTTTGCAGATGCGAAGAAGTCAGATAGTGTCCCTGATTTTATTTCTATGCTCATTTTATATACTCTCTAATTTCATTTTCGAATCTTTCAAGGATTTCTTCATAGCCTATGAAGTCATCTACAGGTTCTATTTCTCCGAAATAGTGCTTGTGGTGGTAATTGTGTGCATTATCATAGCCAATGACTCTTCCGTTATCTTGTTGATACAAATCATGGTTTATATATGCCAAGTTGTATTTTACAACATCGCCATTTACATCTTCCCAAGCTTCTATTTTTAACCGTCCTCCTCCTTGTTTTTTTGATAGTGTATATCGTTCATCTACAGCCTTTGTATATTTAGTTTTCTTCTTTTGCTTTCTAACCATTCATTGAGCATAGCAGATATAAAATATTTTATAAGGCTGTGCTTTGTATAATTTATGTTTAGCAAATTTACATATCACAATATTTTCGATTAGAAGACGATTCTTGAGTGCCTACAGTTACCATATGAAATTTTAGATCTGCTACGATTTAAAATGAGAGAACATTTCCGCTTTTAAGGAGCTAGACATAATGACTCCCTCTAGGCGCTAGCCTCCAAAATCGTGGGTTAGCCAA
>CAZDMX010000291.1:0-3863 GCA_964506085.1 uncultured Thiothrix sp.
TATAGCTTACAAGCTAATGAAGATTTACCAATGGACATCAACACCATCACATTCCTGATTAATCCTGCCTATACAATGAACGGCAGGATGGATGGCATGACGGGAACTCAAGCCACCAGCCAACGCTATTTCCGTCAAGTACCAGAAATGCGAGCCCAATACGGTTCTCTCTATCCGGCTAGCTATTTCCGCTTGCGAGAAGCCTACGATTTGAAGCAGCAGATTGAAAACGAGGACAAACGTAGAGCCGCCTATTTTGATAACTTCAATAGTCTATTGGTCGATGAGACCAGCCTGGATCGAAATATAGATAATGACGAATTTGATCCTGCCGCAGTCTCTGTTAACCAAGACATTAATCAACCCACAACAGATGAAACCGGTCAGGAAATCAGTCAACAAGAGCAGCTAGAGCAAGCCTCTGAAGATAAAGAAAAGCTTGAGGATGAAGCAGGTGAGAAAGGTAAAGCACTCAAAAAAGAAAGCAAGAAACGCCAAGCTGAAATCGACCAGAGGATTGCGAATCAGGATCAGAAATCAAATGCCAGCTATCAATTAGCGCGTTGGCAAAAAAAGATGGAGGATCTACAGATTCGGGCAAGCAAACGAAATATTGTCAATACCTATGTATGGGATGCGGATGGTGGCTTACGAGCAGAAAGTCAGGAATTTTCAAGTACAGTGGAGCATACGATTGGTGGCGCGGTCAGTATGGATGCATCGCTCGGTGCGAAAGTGGAAGCAGAAGTCATTGGTATTGCTGCTGAATTGACCGCACTGGCCACGGTTAGTTTGACACAAACATTGACGAAGACCAGCACGAATAGCAAAGGTTTCGCACTCAATATTGATTTATCAGGTGTAGAAGGAAGTAGTATCACCGATCATGATGACAACCCTTTAATGCCCGGTGAAAAAGTAGACCGATACCGATTCATGAGCTTCTACCTGGAAGGTAATACCCAACACTTTCATGACTTTTTCAATGATGTGGTAGACCCGGAATGGCTGCAAAGCAATGATGAAGAAGCACGCGCACTACGACAAACCCAGGCGGGTGCCGCAAACTCGACCTGGCGTATTTTACATCGAGTGACTTATGTTGAGCGACCTGCACTCAAAGGATTCGGGAAAGATCAGCGTCCGCAAATGAAATTCAGCGCACCAACAATAGACCCGACTGAAATGATAATGGAACGTTTACGTGACCTTGAAAAAACCGCACTGGAAGAACGCGATGATAATGAGTCTTTACGCCAAGAAGTGGAGGCTTTGATTCGCTTACTGGGTCAATCGCAGTAAGCTATGAATTGGCGCTATATTTTGAATGCTGGTTTCAACCTAAAAAACTTAGTTGAAACTACTGCGAATGTCTATAGCACTGAATCTAAAGGTTTTCTGGAGGTGTACCTTTAGAGACTGTGCAAATATTCATAGTTTACTCATTTATAGGATGTGCTGAGGTACGAAGCGCATCCTATAACGAATACTTGCACAGTCTCTAAAGATGTATCACTTGTGCCTGGCCTTCTTTCATAATCAGCTTTACTTTATCTCCTGATTTGAAAGGCACTTTAGCTAGTTGTGTCACGGTCACATGCTGACCTGTATCTAAGCGTACCACTATCTCCAATCCCGGTTTTCTTTGTAGGTTTTCATCGGCGCTTGATCCGGCTGCGCCACCTAATACACTACCAAGTATTGATCCGGCCACACTTCCATATCCTGACCCAATAGCTCCACCTGCTATTGCACCAACCGTGCGTCCTACTGTACGACCTGCTCCAGACCTTTTACCCAGAACTGTCACGTTTTTCACGCCTGTTACCAACCCTGTTTGAACTTCTACTACCTGTTCTCTTTTTAAAGTACCCACTTTATTTTCTGTTACAGGAGCTTTGCTATTTGAACATCCTACAAGGATTGTGCTGCAACCAAGTACTACTATGAATATAAATTTACGCATTGTTCTGTTTCCCGAGTTTTTCTTTAATACATTGAAGATAGTGAGCATCATCTGGAGAAGTATTGGAGCGCTGCGCCTGCCAAATCGCTTCTGCAAGACAGTCCATTACTTGGTGTTCAGCTTCATGATCACCTTCTTTGAGAGCAATTTGTTGAATTAGTTCACTAATCCCTACTGGATTATTCATCCCAACTTGTTCACGAATTCCTAAATGCATACTCATATGCAAAAAAGGATTAGTTTCATTCATTTCAGGCAGGTACTCACGAGATTTCGCGGTGTCAGCATTTACAAGCAAAGCATGATATTCAGGGTGTTCTTTAATAACCGCTACAATCTGGGATTCCAATGGTTCAAGTGCAACTCCATTTTGATCTTTCGCCCAGCAATCACAGTAAAACTGCCTCATGCCATCTCTGTCATTCCCAAAAATCACTGGTTTTGTATCTCATCAATAAACTAAAGTTAAAGGTATCACATTGGTAATAGCGATAATATTACTTTTACCGCACTCATTCGAGGAAGCATCAGAGAATAAGTTCTCGGACAGCCTCCTAGCGTTTACTCCTCTAATAACTCGGCTTCCATCGACAAATACACCTGATAGGCATTGGTACGATTTGCATCATCAAAGGCGGGCAGATCTTTAAATTCAGACCAATCTGTCTCGGCATACACCTCATCAAAGGGGATGAATTCGTCTACAGCCGCGCCCATGGTTTCGCGTAAATAGGCTAGATATTTTCTGGTCAGCGCAATAGTTTCTTTAGGATTTGTAGATGCAGGGCCATGTCCGGGAATAAGCGCGGTCAAGCCGCTGGTTTCAAGATTGGTTAAGGTCTTTAACCAGTTTTTTGAATCTGAGCTACCTACGAAAGGTACACGGCCTTCAAAGATAATATCTCCTGAGAACAACACCTTGTCGTTTTCTACCAGCATGGTGAGATCACCAGCAGAATGTGCTTTCCCCATAAAGTTGATGACAAAACTAATACCGCCCAAAGTAAAAGTGCTTGATTTAGATACCGTAATATCCGGCAAGACCAAACGTGTGTGCTCATTAACCCAAGGTTCAAGAGAAAACTGACGCTCTTCAAGGCGTTCTGCTGCTGCATCAGAACGAATATATTCTTGCGCTCCGAGTGGTGCAATGATTTCTACGCCTAGCTCTTCAAAAGCCTGTATGCCGTAGATATGATCCGCATGATAATGGCTGATAATGAGTTTTTTAATGGGTTGTTTGGTAGTTTCTCTTATTTTGTGAATAAGCTTGTGACCTAATGATGGAGTGCCAAGCGCATCGAAGACGACAACGCCCTCTTTGGTTACAACAAAACCCGAATTGGATATAAAGCCTTCATTGTCAGTTGCCATGCCCGCTTGACCGCCGACAAAATAAACATGCTCTGAAATTTGTTGTACTTTCATAGCTACGGAAGTTGGAGGATATTGCAGCTTTTGCTCTGCGTTTTCCTCTGCTTTTCCTTCTACGGCGACGGCACTTCTAAACAGGCTAATTAACAATAAAGTAGTGAAACTTAGCCAGTGAATGTTATTGCATATACGCATGGTTTTCCTCAAATTGAAGTCGAATAATTTCAGCATCACCCATCGGTATCATTTCAACAAAGCCGTGAATGTCCTTGGTTTGATAGCCCTGACCTTCAGCAGCTATTTTACACATCTTTATTTTAAAGTATCACTCTCAACTAGACTTTGCATCGTTTCATTAAGTCTTTATGTCCGAGTAGAACTAAGACAATCGATTCCTCAAAAGGATCAGCTCCTGTTATTTTACTGAGATAACTGGCTCAAAGTAAAAGTACTCGTTGGACCTAAAAACTCAGTTGAAACGTAGCGAGAATGACTATAGTACTGAAGATAAAGGACATTCGCA
>CAZDMX010000292.1:0-3830 GCA_964506085.1 uncultured Thiothrix sp.
ATCTTCAGCACTCTAGTCATTCTCGCTACGTTTCAACTGAGTTTTTTAGGATCATGTTATTTGTTTTCTCAATGAGAGATAGCCATGAAACAATCACCTCAAATATTGCTAATTCCTTTAATGTTTCTGTTAGCGGGTTGTACTACTACAGTACCTGCGCAAATGCCACCTGAGTCCGTAAACAAGCAGTTTCAAGCTGTGTGGGATGAAGTCACTAAAGATGCTGTCGATACGTTGCCACATGATACGGTGTCATTTAGAAAACTAGTTTCAGAAGGTAAGAATATTATTTTAAGGGATTCGAGAAGAACGTTAAATGAGCATGCTGACATCCTAAAACCTTTTAATAAGCTAGCCCACCCAAATGGTATTTGCTTAAAAGGTGTTTGGAATATTCACCAAGACAACAAATATAGCGGTTATTTCAAGAAGAATAGCAAAGCTCTTATTATAGTTCGTGCATCTACGGCTTTGTCGAATGTTAATCGTGGTGAAATACGCTCATTTGGATTTGCGGGTAAAATTTTCCCCACTATGAAACCTCTTCAGATCAATCAGGAAAATACCGCCAACTTTTTCCTTATAGATGACCTGGGCGGGACAAGGGCAGAACATTATACGGATGTAGCACTAACCAATGAGCCTCCTGTTAGTAAAAACAGTGAAATTTTAAAAAACCTATTTTATGTAATAAAGTTGGCGCGTACTTTTTCTAAAGTGGATAAAAACCCGGGAATTCGACAGCTATATGAAATCTCCCAACTTGGAGAACCCAATAATGATGCTGTTATCACTCCACAATGGATGAAAGTAGAAGCTAAGTCAGGGCAAACCATTGATGCGAAGGATTTTCGCGATGAATTACGTATTAGTAATAATAAAAAATTAGTCTTTATTATTTCAGTAGCCAGTGAAAACAACCATGCTAAAAAAGACTGGAAAAGCATTGGCACAATAACACTAGATACTTCTGTTGTTTCAGAGTCTTGTGATCATCAGTTGCATTTTCACCATGCAAAGTGGCGGGCAGATTTAAAACACTAGTACTGTTTGCTGTACTAGATTCACCGTTAAATCAGCGCTTCTTCATCCGTTATGTTTTTCGTGGAAAGATCTCATTTTAACAAGGCGAGAGTTAGTCCATCAGCAATCGGTATATGACTAAGATGGATACGTTTGTCCCGATGAATACCGGTATTAAATGCACGAATAGCCACAGTGCTCTTATCTTGGTTTTCAGTATCGCAAACAGCACCATCCCATAGTGTGTTATCAATCATGATTAACCCACCCGGCCTAACCAGTTGCAAACAACATTCGTAATAGTGTTGATAATTCTCTTTGTCCGCATCAATAAAAGAAAAATCAAACTGATCTTTTTCACCTGCTTTGATCAGAGCATTTAACGTATTTAGTGCCTCTCCTTGCTTAAAATCTATTTTCTTTTCAACACCTGCTTTATTCCAAAACGGCTCTCCCATTTTCATCCATTCACGGCTTAAATCACAACACACTAACTGGCCATCTTCTGGTAATGTCAGTGCAAAAGCTAATGCGCTATAACCTGTGAAAGTACCAACCTCCAAACCTCGCTTTGCTCCCATTAAACGAATAAGTAGCTGCATGAATTGTGCTTGCTCTGGAGCAATTTGCATATTATGTTCTGGCAAGGTAGCTGTCATTTCCCGTAATTCTTGCATTACGACGGGTTCACGCAATGAATGATCAAGAAGGTATTGGTACAAAGGTTCAGTCAGATTCAATGTTTTATTAGACATGATGGATTCCAGAAGTAACACAGATTCAATTCAGTATATCAGCTACAATTGGCCTTTCGTTGACCCACAATCGCTATGAAAGCCCTGTTCCTCACGCCACCCATGACGCAGCTGAATACGCCGTACCCAGCCACTGCGTATTTGACAGGTTTCTTGCGTCAACAAGGTTATGATGTGGCGCAACGTGATTTAGCCATTGAGCTACTGTTAAGCATGTTATCTCGACAAGGCTTAGAGGAAATACGTGAGTGTATTGAAGATCGTTTTGCTGATTTGGATGATACTGAACTGCCTGATGCTATATATAACTTCTTTGCTAATTATGAGACTTATCTAACCCGTGTAGAACCTACTATTCGCTTCTTGCAAGGAAAAGACCCCAGTCTGGCTTTGAGAATCGCGTCACGAAACTTTCTTCCCGAAGGCCCTAAATTTTCCAGTCTGGATGAGATGGAAGAAACGGTCGGGGATGTGCTGAACTACGCATTTGGAGATCTGGGGACACAAGACAAGGCGAAATACATTGCCACATTATTTATTGATGATTTGGTCGATATCATCCATGAAGGTGTTGATCCGTATTTTGAAATCTCCCGTTATGGCGAAAAGCTGGCTGCATCGAACCCTTCTTTTGATCATCTCTATGATGTTCTGCAAGGCGAATTAACGCTTAGTGAACAAGGTATTCGTCGTTTACTTGATCAGTATTTAGCGGATGAGCAACCTGATTTCATTGGCATAACCGTACCTTTTCCAGGCAATATGCTAGGAGCCATGCAGATAGGCAAATACATAAAAGAAATAGCTCCTGCTATTTCTGTAGGGCTAGGCGGTGGCTATGTGAATACAGAATTGCGCTCCTTAAAAGACCCGCGTGTGTTTGAGTTTGTTGATTATATTTCTTTAGATGATGGTGAACGACCGTTGCTGACATTACTTGAACACCTTCAAGGAGAACGCACAGTTGACGAGCTTGTTCGAACCTTTCACCTCAAACATGGAAAAGTTGCTTATACCAACAACACGAAGTTAGCAGATGTTCCACACAAAGACATAGGCACTCCCACCTACGATGGTTTACCTATTGAAAACTACCTATCACTTTGTGAAATGCTCAATGCCATGCATCGTATCTGGAGTGATGGACGTTGGAATAAGCTAACCATTGCCCACGGCTGTTACTGGTCAAAATGTAGTTTTTGCGATGTCAGTTTGGACTACATCGGGCGCTATGACGAAGCGGGTGCAGACATTATTATTGAACGCATCGAAAACCTGATCGCAGAAACAGGGCAAACAGGTTTCCACTTTGTCGATGAAGCCGCCCCTCCGAAAGTACTATTTGCAATGGCTGAAAAGCTAATCGAACGTGGCATAACCATAACCTGGTGGGGGAATATACGCTTTGAAAAAACTTTTACACCAGAGAAATGCCAGCTACTAGCTGACTCAGGCTGCATTGCCATTAGTGGAGGATTGGAAGTCGCCTCAGATCGACTATTAGCGCTAATGAAAAAAGGCGTAACCGTGCAACAAGTCGCCAGAGTTACCAAAGGTTTTGCGGATGCTGGCATTTTAGTACATGCCTATTTGATGTATGGCTTCCCCACACAAACCGATGCAGAGACCATACTGTCGTTAGAATATGTGCGCCAGCTTATGTTAAATAACTGTTTTCAATCCGCCTATTGGCATCGTTTTAGCGCTACTATTCATAGCCCTGTGGGATTGCAACCGGAAGAATATGGAGTGACCCTACAACCTCCACAACACATCCAGTTCGCCAGCAACGATGTAGACTTTACTGATCCGGTGAAAGCCGATCACGACATGCTTGGTCGTGGCTTAAATAAAGCCCTGTATAACTATATGCACGGAATTGGTTTTGATGAACCGCTAAGTTTTTGGTTTGAAGAAGACATAGAGTTACCTGAGATCGAAGATGACTTTATTACAAGCTCGCTTAATTAATTAGTTACCGTCCAGAAAGTATGTTTCCATGTAGGTCGGATAAGGAACGCCATCCGACAAGGTGTTCAGTTAATGCACCTT
>CAZDMX010000293.1:0-3827 GCA_964506085.1 uncultured Thiothrix sp.
GTTATTAATTCATCTAAAAAGGGGACTTTTAAGGAAGGTTCTAAATCCTTGTTGACTGGTTTTACCCACCTTCTGAACAGTAACGGCAATAGCACCAATATAAACATCCAGGGCCACTGAAACTCAAACATGCGGCGAGCCTCTTTCTCTGCTATGCCTTGTACTCTGCCCTCTCCCATCCTGAGCTTGAGCCGTTAACCATTGCTGTGTAATGGTTATCAACTCATCTCGTTCATAGCGAGTGATTTTCTTATAGGGCTGATCAATAAGAACCCGTCCTGCACCTTCAGAAAACACATTTGTTTCACCTTTATCATCAAGAAACTGCAACCATGCCTTACCGGTTAGCCCAGCAATTTCCTCACGTCCATACAAACTCATTGCAGTACGTCGTAGCAATACGGATATCTCTTTGATAAGCTGTTTATTATCGGTGTTTTTATTTAGCTTTTCCAATAATTGTTGTGCTTGATATAGCTGTGTTTTTTGATTCAGCTTTCGGTGTTGCAACCTGCGTTGTCTGATACGCTTCTGATAAACCAGCAACACAAAAAATAAGCCCAGTAAGAACAGCAACCACCAACCGGGAGCTATCGGCCACCACGGAACACTATCAGGCAAATGAATATCTCGGATAGGTAACTCTTTGCTCACTGCAAACCTCGTGACAAATTCAACAAAATTTCAGTCGGTGTGTTTGCGGTGGAAAGTGCTAGTAAGTGAATATTATCTTGATGCATCAAATCCTCTAATATGGCTTTTCTCGCTTTCTCTAAGCGCTGATATTTTAGCTGTACCTTTTGGCTTAATTTCAGATACCTTTTCCCATCAGTTAATGGTAACTCTGCATAACGAGCCATCTCAGTTTCAAAGGGATCGTTTATAGTGATTAGAGTTAATGATGATTTATCTGCAAATGCTTTAAGCTGTTTAGCTACTGCTTTATTTAAATCTCTAAAGTCACTCAATATCACTAGCTGGGTTCCTGTTTCTATAAAAGGACTTAGCTGTTTTAAAGCATTGGCTAACTGTGGCTCTGCGTTGTCCCTAGTTGACTGATTGGGTTTAGTTGGTTTGATCGCCCTAGTCGTCTCAGTCGCTTTAGCTACCCTGTTAATAAAACGTGCAGCCGCCGACTGGCTACGGCTGGCTCTATGAATATTTAATTGACCCAAAGCGGGTAGGATCATGCCCCCAGATTTATCCCCATCTTGTAAACTCTTCCACACTAAAAGACTGGCTACCTTGGCGGCCAGTACCGACTTGTAACAACCCTTGGTTGCAAAAAACATTGAACTGCGTAAGTCTACAATCAACATGATAGGACGTTCGCGCTCTTCGGAAAATACTTTGGTATGTGGTTTTCCTGTTCTTGCTGTCACCCGCCAGTCTAGCAACCGAACATCATCACCTGATTGATACAGTCGGGATTCCGTAAAATCCATACCGCGACCTTTGTACACAGATAAATGCTGACCTGACTGATAAGCATGGATGTTTTTTCGGCCTCTTTTTAGCAGACGAGCTTGTGCCTTTTGCCTTAATAAAGAGGCAAGTGAGCAATAGGTGATCTCGTCTAGGGGTTGAACATTCTTATTCATTCAGGAATCTCTGATCAAGTCCATTTTTTTGTAAGCGCCTTACCTAAGATACCTATTTCAACGTCCGTTTGCGAGCCTGAAGGCTCATCTCCAAAAGCGACTTTACGGCACTGCGACACATGCCAATAATTCGTTGATAACAGAATCGACAGTACGCCCTTCTGCCTCAGCCTCAAAACCTAGAATTAAACGATGCCGCAATACATCAGGCGCAACATTTTGTACATCTTCTGGCCCTACATAGTCTTTACCATCTAACCAGGCATGAGCGCGAGCACAACGATCCAAAGCCAAAGTAGCCCGTGGGCTTGCACCGTATAGTATCGTTTTAGCCAATGATTCAGAATACTTGGCGGGTTTTCTGGTGGCCATTATTAGCTGTAATAAATACTGTTCAATATTTTCAGCCATATGAACACTCAAAACCGCTTTCTTAGCCTGTTTGAGTTGTTTTCGGCTGAGTACCGCTTTTTGTTTCTTCTTCCCCACTACTAACTGATGCATTGCTTCACGTCTGCCTAAATGCAGAATAGCTTTCTCATCTTCAAAATCAGGATAATCAACCGTCACGTGCATCAAAAAACGATCGAGCTGAGCTTCCGGCAAATGATACGTACCTTCTTGTTCAATGGGATTTTGTGTCGCCATCACCAAAAAAGGTTCTGGCAATCGATGGGTAGTACCTGCAACTGTTATCTGCTGTTCTGCCATCGCCTCCAACAAGGCAGACTGTACCTTGGCTGGCGCACGATTAATCTCATCGGCCAGAATCAGATTGTGGAACAACGGTCCGCGCTGAAAACTAAAACTGCCGTCCTGAGGTTTAAACACTTCAGTTCCCGTTATATCCGCTGGCAATAAATCAGGAGTAAACTGGACGCGATGGAAGTTCCCTTCAAGTCCTTCACTCAGCACGCGAATAGCACGCGTCTTGGCTAAACCCGGTGCGCCTTCAACTAACAAATGCCCATCAGCCAATAGTGCGATCATTAATCGGTTGGTTAAATTATCCTGACCAATGATATGTCCATTGATATAATCGCGTAATTTGTCAAATGTGGAATTATCTTCCATTATTATAGTTATCCTATTTTTGGCTCATACTATGAGTTAGGTTATACATCATAATACACAAGCGACGAGGCGACGAAACGACCATGAGTATGCAATCCGTTATAGAACGTAAAATAAATGCAAATATTAACACCTCTGTATTGAATATAGATAATGAAAGCCACATGCATAGTGGACCCGCTACTGAATCACATTTCAAAGTGACCATCATTAGCGATGACTTCGCGGGGAAAATGCTAATTGCCCGTCACCGGATGATTAATGAAATTCTAAAAGAGGAATTAGCTGGGTTAATACATGCATTAACGCTGCACACGATGACTACTGAGGAGTATGCTAAAAAACAGGGAGTTGTGCCTGATTCACCGGATTGTCAAGGTGGTGGTAAAAGCTAGCAGGTTACGGGTGAGGAAACGAACCCCAACATAGATACTAATACCCAGCTCTACGCCCGCATGGATCCTGTTTATAGAACAAAACCAGCTGATCATAAACTTCAGGCTGATGTTCTTTTAACACTTCAGCTGCCGTAAAAAAATATTCACTAATTACTGCAAAAAACTCAGCCGGGTTTGTACTGGCATAACGATTAATATAAGGATCATCAAGGTTATGATTCAACTCCCTAAATCCATTACTTAATGATTCAGTCCATTGCTCTCTGTGCATGGTGGGGTGCAACGGCGGCATACCATTAGCTCTGCCGTTGAGCATATCCAGTTTGTGTGAAAACTCGTGGATGACAACATTATGCCCGGGGGTTACATCAAAACTATCGGTTTCAACTTCATCCCAAGACAGAATAACAGGGCCATGAGACCATGATTCCCCACTCAAGACACGCTCTTCATTACGCACCAAACCGTTATGATCAGTGACATCTCGCTTAACGATAAAATTAGCCGGATAAATCACAATTTCAACCCAGCCATCATAGTATTCCAGATCAAGGTTAAGAATCGGAAAACACGCCTGAATAGCAATAATTAAGCGTACTTCATCTGTAACTACAAAGCCTTGTACACCTGTAAACGTTTTTGCATAAATAAACAGAGTAGTCCATTTTCTTAGCTTTCTAAGCTCTTGGACAGATAAATCTTGTAGAACAGGAAGTCTTTGAATAGCGTCATTCCATAACGAATCAGCAATACG
>CAZDMX010000294.1:0-3803 GCA_964506085.1 uncultured Thiothrix sp.
GGCACGGCAATAATTCTATTGCCTTCAAGGCTAAAAGCAATTCTATCGCCTGTTTTCAGATTTAATTTTTTTCTGATTTTAGCTGGCAAGGTGACTTGCCCTTTTTGGGTTAGGTTGGATGCCAACATAAGGTAATACCTAGTTTACAAAGTAATACTTATATTCTAGGTAGGATATTAATATTAATCAATACTAAAGAACAAATATGATGGATAGAGAACAAAAGCAAATGAGTCAGACAGGTACTCAATCCTGCTGATAAGCAGCGTAAACCCAGAGGATTCACAGCCTGATGATCACCAGGCTGCTAGGAATTAAGAGCCTCGTTTATTCTATTCCATGCGGCTTCACCACTAACCTTGATAACCTTTCTACGCATACCATGCCATGCTTGCAAGCCTCCTGTATGAAGTAGGCAAATATGCTTGCCTTCAGGTATTTCGTTATTCTCAATAGATTCGATGAGCTTTCTACACATTTTTGATGTATAAATAGGATCGAGCAATACTCCGGTTTTGTCTAACCAGCTGAGAATAAAATCTAACAGTGGCTTATCAAATTTTGCATAGCCACCATAATCGGCGGGGATCAGCTTATAGCCTGTATTCCCCGCTTCCAGTAAATGATCAATCCTCGCTGGGAGACTGTTATCACGGACTATTGAAAAACCTAGTACGGTCTGCCATTGGGCTTCCAGACCAGAAGCTAGGCCGGCTAATGTGCCGCCTGTACCGCAAGCTACGGCTACAATATCTACTTTGCTTATTTGAGCATTGATGAGTTTAGCTATTTGCTTACAGCCTTTAACAGCTAGGGCGTTGCTACCTCCTTCCCTTATGATAAGTGTATTTGGATATTCTCTTCCAAGGCTCTCAAGGTATGTGGAATCATTCCGTAGTCGATAGGTCTGACGATCTACAAACTTAAGTTTCATTCCACTGGTTTTTGCTACTTGTAAGGTGGGATTATTTACATATTCTGGCTCACCACGAATAATACCTATTGTTTGTAAACCTTTTGCGGCGCCATATAAAGCTAGTGCATGAATATGATTGGAATAAGCACCTCCAAAACTGAGCACATGACTAAACTTTTTTTCTATTGCATCATCAAGATTTAGGGATAACTTGAATAGCTTATTGCCGCTTGCCAGAGGGTGCAGGCTTGATATATCAAGCAGGGATATTTTTATACCGCGTAATTTAGCCGCTGTGAGCGGAATATTTATTACTGTGGGTATGGTTATGGACATGGATAAGCACTCTGATATCACTCTGATATATTAATATTCTTTACCAAAATGTCCATACCTTAAATCAACGCGTCTTGTAATCACAGAACATAATGTTCGGTCTGACGACTTTGGCTTTATGCTAAAAATAATTCTGCTGTAGCACTAGCATCTTCCAACGCATTGTGGGCTTTATAGCGTGGTAATCCGTATGATTTTCTTAGATTAGACAGACACAACCTGTTTTCATATCTACAGCATAGTACTAAGGATTCAGGAGTAAATAATTAACCATCACAACGTAGCAAATCAGCTTGTTCTTCTGCTCTTTTTTGATCTTTATCGCACTATTATCAAACAACATTGAATTTTTATTTGTAGCTAGGCACATCTTTACTTTAGAATGCGAACAAATTATTTCAAAATTGGATTTCCATTCAACCTTTTTCCCATATATGAATGGTTATCCCTGTATCAGGTAACTAGAGATGCCAGCAAACTACATCACTGGGCTTTTCGCTAAATCGCCCATCCATCCTTTGCAAGAACATATGTACTGTGTCTATCAATGTATCAAAAATCTATGTCCGCTATACGAAGGATTGATCAAAGAAAACCGAGAGCAAATAGCTACGGCTCATAAAGAAATAGTTAAGGGTGAACATGCCGCAGATAGCATGAAAAAAGATCTGCGTCATCACCTACCAAAAGGCTTGTTTATGCCGATTGATCGTCGTGACGTGCTGGATGTGTTACTGATGCAAGATGCCATTGCCAATCAAGCTAAAGATATTGCCGGATTAATTGTAGGTCGAAAAATGGTGTTACCCATAGAAATGCATGAAGTCTTCGCAGCTTATGCCAGCCGCTGTGTGGACTCGGTAAAACAGGCGTTGAGTGTCACCAACACACTTGATGAATTGGTTGAAACCGGCTTTAGAGGTCGTGAAGTCGACATTGTTGAAGAAAAAATTAGTATACTTAACGACATAGAAGCCGAAACTGATAAGTTACAGAGTGTGCTACGCAGCATTTTATTCTCTCTGGAAGATGATCTACGTCCTACGGATGTGATGTCTACTTACCGTTTAATTGAATGGACGGGCCGAATAGCTGACAATGCTCAAAAAGTGGGTAGCCGCTTACAACTCATGCTTGCACGCTAATAGGAGATAACTAATGGATTTCGCTGCTTTCTTTGCCGACTCTTCAAATGTTTATATTTTATTAGCGGCTGTTTTTGGCATCTTTATGGCGTGGGGTATTGGCGCAAATGATGTAGCTAATGCAATGGCTACTTCGGTAGGATCAAAAGCCATCACCATTAAACAGGCGGTCATAATCGCTGCAATTTTCGAGTTTGCGGGGGCTTACCTGGCAGGTGGAGAAGTCACAAATACCATTCGCAAAGGTATCGTTGATCAAGATATTTTCGCAGGACAACCTGAAGTATTGATATGGGGAATGCTCGCCTCATTACTAGCCGCAGGAACTTGGCTACTTATTGCCTCAAGTAAAGGCTGGCCAGTATCCACCACACACAGTATTGTAGGCGCAGTCATTGGCTTCGCCGCTGTGGGTGTTGATATGAATGCTGTTCATTGGGACAAAGTCGGCGGTATCGCTTTAAGCTGGGTTATAACGCCATTAATAGCTGGAATCATTGCTTTTGGTGTGCTCATGAGTATTCAAAAACTCATACTCGACACCGATGATCCCTTCAGAAACGCGTTGAAATATGGTCCGTATTATTTGTTTATAGTGGGTTTCATTATTGCCATGGTGACCATCAAAAAAGGCCTAAAACATATCGGCCTTGATATAAATGACGCGCAAGGTATAGGGCTAGCCATAGGTTTTGGAATCTTCCTCACACTGTTGGGTACTTTCCTTATCCGTCGTATCAAATTCGAATCCAGCGATGATAAAGATTTTAGCTTTACTAATGTGGAAAAAATATTTGCGGTGATGATGATCTTCACCGCATCTGCCATGGCATTTGCACACGGCTCTAATGACGTAGCCAACGCTGTTGGCCCAATGGCTGCTGTTATCAGTACTGCTCAATCTGGAGTCGTTGCAGCTCAAGCAGGTGTGCCTGTCTGGGTCTTGCTAGTGGGTGCTATAGGTATCGTAGTGGGTCTAGCCACATATGGTTATAAAGTTATCGCAACGGTTGGTCGCAGCATTACCGAACTGACACCAAGCCGCGGCTTCTCTGCTGAAATAGGCGCTGCAATCACCGTTGTGTTAGCGACCTATACTGGCGCACCCATTTCAACCACACAAACATTGGTAGGCGCTGTTCTCGGTGTTGGAATGGCTCGTGGTATTGCGGCTATCGACTTGCGTGTAGTCGGTAAAATATTCATGTCGTGGATAATCACACTACCTGCTGGTGCTGTATTATCCATACTGTTCTTCTATATGATTAAAGGAATGGCTACTTCTTAAACCTAAATTCCTCAGTTGATCGCTTATTATGGCAATTAACATATTGAATTTAATTAACTGAGTATGTTAATCATACATCACCTAGAGAGTGAGCACGCTACGACATAAATAACAACCC
>CAZDMX010000295.1:0-3794 GCA_964506085.1 uncultured Thiothrix sp.
CGTTTTCTAGGTTAAACAAGTTAAGTTTCGTAAGTTATTTAATCCTGAGCCCTACAAGCAATGTAAGTTTTTATAAACGTGCCACATTGCTATTTGGACTATTTACACTTGCTTCTTGTACGGTGATTGAACCTCCACCGCGTGCTTATCCACCCGCGCGTCAACCACCTGTACAAACTAGTAACCCTGTTCCTGCGCCCAAGCCGGTAACAAAACCAGTCATTATCAAAAAACCTAAGCCAGTTATTAAGCCGGTAGCACCGAAATCTGTGGAAGTTAAGCCTCAAGTTGATGAGCCGGAACAGGGAGAAAACCCCTATGATGATATTCCCCAACGCACATCTTCCACTATGCCAAAAGGTACGCCAAAAGCAACACCCGCCAGTAACGTTTCTTCTTCACCCGCCGTTAAAAGCTTATTGAGACAAGCTAAAGTCGATATGGCTATAAAACGAAACTCAGCCGCTATTAGTAAACTAGAGCGTGCGTTACGTATGGAATCCCGTAATCCTGTTATTTGGCATCAGCTTGCTAAAGCTAATTACAATGACGGTAAAGATGCTACCGCTATTTCCATGGCAAAAAAATCAAATATCTATACCGCTGCTGATAGTCCTCTGGAAAAATTAAATTGGCAGTTAATCAAATCTGCGAGTAAACGATCCGGAAATATCAAATTACTAAAAAATGCGATTCGCTATGAACGTAGCCATCCTTAGTTTGCCAGCTCGCCATAGTTACCCAATATAGCAAATAACCTAATGACTCAAGATTCAAGCGGTACAAGTAGTAATGAAACGAAAGCCTCAATAGACTGGGAAGAGCTATTTAGCAACACAGGGCCACTTTCTACGGTAATCCCCGGTTTTACAGCACGCCCCCAGCAGCAGCAAATGGCGAAAGCGGTTGGAGAGGCAATAGAGCAGTATAAAGCTACTATTATTGAGGCGGGTACTGGCGTTGGAAAAACCTTTGCCTATCTTGTTCCTGCACTGTCATCAGGCGGCAAGGTGATTATCTCAACCGGGACAAAAACACTACAAGACCAATTGTATTTCAAAGATTTACCCTTGGTAAGGAAAGCTTTTCAGATCAGCGCAAAACTGGCTTTATTAAAAGGTCGAGCCAATTATTTGTGCGTCTATCGAATGAAGCAAGCATTGCATGATGGACAGTTTCGTGATCGTCGCTCTATCAGCTATTTACATCGTATTGATGATTGGTCAACGATGACTCACATGGGTGAGATAGCAGAAGTTACCCAAGTACCTGACGATGCTGAGGTTTGGTCAAGTGTCACCTCAACAACGGATAACTGTCTTGGAGCTGACTGTCCTGATTATAGTGATTGTTTTGTGGCTAATGCGCGCAGAAAGGCTCAAGAAGCGGATGTAGTCGTTGTTAATCATCACCTGTTTTTTGCGGATATGGCGCTAAAAGATGAAGGCTTTGGTGAACTATTGCCAAGTGCGAATACCGTTATTCTGGACGAATCACATCAACTACCGGAAGTTGCCTCAAGTTTTTTTAGTGAAGTATTCAGTAGTCGTCAAGTGCGTGAACTTGCGCGTGATATATTGGCAGAAACCATGACTCTGGGCGACATGCCGGAGTTACGTGAAGCCTCACAAGAAATGGATAAAGTCGTACAAGATTTACGTTTAGCAATGGACAAACCCGGCTTGCGTGAACCTTGGTACAAGATTAGTTCCAAGCCTGCCATAAAAACAGAGATAGCCAATCTTGAAACGGTTATGCTGGATCTGGATAAGCTACTAACCGCACTTGATCAACGAAGCAAAGGTCTACAAACCTGTCACGAACGACTGGATACCTTGCTTCAGAGACTACAACAAATGCAAAAACCCGTTGAAAATACGGTGCAGTGGTATGAAACATTTACTCGCTCTTTTTCGCTGGTTTCAACACCACTTGAAATTTCCAAACAATTTAAAAAACAAATGGATAGCCTACCTTGTTCTTGGATTTTTACCTCGGCAACACTGGCAGTTGACAACCACTTTTCCCATTTCAGTGAACGTATGGGAATCACCGACGCCGATGAACTACAATTGGATAGCCCCTTTGACTATTGGCATCATTCCTTGATGTATGCCCCACCCAATATACCGGAACCTCAGCAGCATGACTTTGTAGAAGCGGTAGTGGAGGCCTCCTTACCCGTCATAGATGCCTGTAAAGGTGGTGTGTTTATGTTGTTTACTAGCTATTATGCATTGAATAAGGCAGCGGCAATCATCAAAGATAGCGTCACTGATCGACGTATTTTAGTGCAAGGCGAAGCGACTCAACATGACATGATCGACCAGTTTCGGAAAGATGGTAACGCGCTGTTACTAGGGACAGGAAGTTTTTGGGAAGGAGTCGATGTAAGAGGTGCTGCGCTAAGCTGTGTCATTATTGACAAATTGCCCTTTGCAGCTCCCAATGATCCAGTGATGGAAGCTAGAATACAATCCATACGCGCCAACAAGGGTAATCCCTTCTATGACTACCAGTTACCGCAAGCAGTGATCACCCTAAAGCAGGGAGTGGGCCGGCTTATACGTGATCATACAGATCGTGGTGTGCTTGTGGTGTGTGACCCAAGATTACGAACTAAAAGCTATGGCAAAGTCTTTTTAGAAAGTTTGCCGCGTATTCCTCGTACTCAGAAAATTGATGTGGTAAAACGATTTTTTGCCATCAAAGATGCTGACGCAGAGACTGAAGGAAGTCCCATCAGTAAAAGCAGCAAGGATCAGGATAAAAGTAAAAAGCAAAACAAAAAAAACGCGAATGCTGCTAAATTAACAGTATTAAAAGGAAAGCAAACTAAAAATAATGAAAATACTAGCGATTGAAACAGCGACAGATGCCTGTTCAGCAGCATTACTCATTGATAATGAAATAGCACTTGAATACGAAGTAGCGCCCAGAAAACATACTCAACTCCTATTGCCAATGATTGAACGCCTGATGGCTAACGCACAATTATCAATAGCAGAGTTGGACGCTATAGCATTCAGCCAAGGCCCTGGTGCATTCACAGGATTAAGAATCGCAGCGGGTGTTACCCAAGGCATCGCGTTATCAGCGGATATTCCGGTTATTGCTATTTCCACACTCGCTGCTATGGCACAACAAAGTTATCAGCAAAATCAAACCAATCACATGCTAGTAGCATTAGACGCACGTATTAATGAGGTCTATTGGGGAAAGTATGAAGTGAAAAAAGGCAAGGTACAACTTAATGGCAGAGAGCAAGTCATCTTGCCTACAGAAATAGCTACGATTAAAGAAGGGGAGTGGGTAGGAATAGGTTCAGGCTGGGAGGCATATAGGGAAGCATTAGAAAACATAACAAATGGGCGCATATCTCAACTCTACCCGGATTTGACTCCCTCAGCAGAATTTATTGCTGAATTAGCAGCTTATAAATATCAACAAGGTGATGTTGTGTCAGCTGATCAGGCACAGCCCGTTTATTTACGCAATAAAGTTGCAGAAACTATCAAGGAGCGTCAATTAAACGATCCCCGAAGTAAGGCTTAGGAGGCTGTCGAAATAAGCTTGTTTCGGCTAATTATACAAGCTTATTTTCTGGATCAGCTTGTAGGGTCGAATTTATTCGACCCGTGTTGCTTGATATGCATACGTGTCGAATGAATTCGCCCCTACAACCATCCAAAAACCAAGGTGCTTTGGCTTTCAAAAATCCGTATATTTCGACAGCTAGCCTAGGCCTCCTAGGTGAAATCACTCTAATCGTATATAAGAATATTTCCAGAAAA
>CAZDMX010000296.1:0-3783 GCA_964506085.1 uncultured Thiothrix sp.
AGAGTGACTACGAATAAAGCCAACATTTTCCAGAAATTCCTTTATCTTCAGTACTCTAGTCATTCACGCTACATTTCAACAGCGCTTTTTAGGATCATATACTTTTACAACACCCTCCTTAGGGCGAGGGAACTGTTTCTGATGGTACTAATTAACTTCTGTCAGAATGCAGACGATTCATGGCTTTTTGCATCTCACCAGTTACCACCCATTCGACTACATCTAACGCCTTATCAATACTATTGTTAATTTCAATTTCATCATCTTTGTTTACTTGCGATAACACATAATCGACGACTTTATTACGATCACCCGGGTGTCCAACACCTATCCGTAAACGCTTATATTCTTTACCTAAATGAGCATGGATATCACGTAATCCGTTATGACCACCGTGACCACCACCGTCCTTTAAACGTGCAATACCAGGAGAAAGATCAAGCTCATCATGCACGACAAGAATGGCTTCCATCGGGATTTTATAAAAAGATGAGATTTGTTTTACAGCCAAACCACTACGATTCATGAAGGTGGTTGGTTTTAACAACCATACCGTGTTGCCAGATACATTTACCTTACAAGCTTCACCAGAAAACTTACTTTCTACACGAAACGATTCATTAGTAGAATTTGCTAATGCCTCAACAAACCAAAACCCGGCATTGTGCCGGGTTTTAATGTATTTGACCCCGGGATTTCCAAGACCAACAATAAGCTGTACAGGTGTACTACTAGCCATTGGCTACTTGCTTATTCTTTCTCAGCATCATCAGCTTTGTCATCGCCTGATTCATCAGCTGAATCATCGCCAGCTTCAGCCTCACCTTCTTCAGGTTCAACCTCAGTACGAGGAGCCTGAATTGAAACAACACCCAAATCCATCTCGGCTTTATGCTCTTCTTCAGCTTCTTCCATCTGAATCATCGCAACTAGCTCAACACCTTTTGGCATTGTAATTTGGGTTAAGTGGATAGAATCACCAATATCAAGCGCAGAAACATCTACTTCAATAGCTTCTGGTAGATCACCCGGCATACAAGTGATATCAACTTCAGTAATAAGACGTTGTAAAATACCGCCTGCTTTAATTCCAACAGCATCTTCATCACCGATAAAGTGTAGCGGTGTAGAGGTCTGCATTTTCTCTGACATCTTGATGCGCAGTAAATCCACATGAAGAATAAATGGCTTTACCGGATCACGTTGGTAATCACGAATAATGACATTTTCTTCATCACTACCCTCAATCTCTACTTTTAAGATTGATGAAAAGAAGCTCTCGTCCATTTCAAATCTAAGTAACTTGTTGTGATCTAAAGAAATCATTTTAGGCTCTTTTCCAGCACCATAAATAATGGTGGGGACTTGCCCTTCTTTACGCAGACGGCGGCTCGCACCTTTGCCCTGCTCTTCACGCTTTTTTGCGTGTAATACTATTTGATCTGACATAATTTACCTTATCTAAAATAACAAAAAGCCAGACCGCGACCAGGCTGGCTTAAAATAAAAAATCAAGTTGCTTTTCATCACCTAGTCTAAATTAACTAGCCTGCATTAAAAACACACTGAAAATAACAACTTAAACTTCTTCTATGAATAATTCGCTTACTGATTCTTCGCAGTTGATTCGGTCAATGGTTCGAGCCAGAATGTCTGCAACGCTAAGCTGGCGGATTCTAGCACACTTTTGGGCCTCTTCGCCAAGGGGAATTGTATCTGTTACCACTAATTCATCTAGTGATGACGCATCAATATTCTTAATCGCATCTCCCGATAGAACGGGGTGAGTAGCATAAGCTACAACTTTTACCGCACCCTTCTCTTTTAGTGCTTCTGCTGCATGACATAAAGTCCCAGCTGTATCGACTAAATCATCAATAATAACGCAGGTTCTTCCATCAACATCACCCATTAAATGCATGATGGCTGAAACATTTGGTTTAGGTCGTCGTTTATCAATAATCGCCATACTGACATCATCGCCCCCAAGAATCTTAGCTAATGCTCTAGCTCTTACAGCCCCACCTGCATCAGGAGATACAACGGTAATTTTTTTATAACCATGACTAATGATGTCCTGAGCCAACACTCCGATAGCGTAGATATTATCAACAGGCAATTCAAAGAATCCCTGTACTTGCTCAGAATGTAAATCTATCGTTAATACACGGTCGATACGGCTAGTTGTCATCATATCTGCAACTAACTTTGCGGTTATTGGAACACGACGTGATCGGGTTCGTCGATCTTGACGAGCATATCCGTAATAAGGAACCACAGCGGTAATACGACCTGCTGAGGCTCGATAAAGTGCATCGGCTGAAATCAACAATTCCATCAAATTATCATTGGTAGGGGAGCAGGTTGACTGGATTATAAATACGTCTTTACCACGTACATTTTCCAAAATTTCAACATGAGTCTCACCATCACTGAAATGTGTGGTTATGAGATTAGAGGTAGGAAGGCCTAGCTTATCAACGATTAATTGAGCAAGATCTGGGGTGGCAGACCCCGCGAAAATCATCATCCTGTCTATTTCAGGCATGAGTGGTCTCGTCTATGATTTAGCGTACAGAAGACTTTAAACAGCCACATAACGCAAAGGTTGAGAATAAAATGGCTGGGCCGGCAGGATTCGAACCTGCGCATGCCAGGATCAAAACCTGGTGCCTTACCGCTTGGCGACGGCCCAACATATCGGTACTTATGTATAACATTTTACAGAAAAGGGGGTAAAGGTAAAACCTTCTATCTGCGCTTTTATCTGCATTTTCCATCTTAAGGACTCAAGATTAAATAACTTACGAAACTTAATTTGCTTTTTGAACCAGATTGAATGATCTCAAATCGTTGCGTAGCGCAACTATGCGCCTCTTGAGATCATCCAATCTGGCACAAAAACTCTGTATTAAGTTCCGCATCTTATTGAATCCTGAGTCCTAAGTGTTTCTACTTTTTTCTAGCAGGAGCGCCCCTCCAGAAAGGGCGCTATTGTGAGGGGTTCACCTTCATGTGTCAATCCTTCCAGACGAAATTTTTTAACCTCAATTCCATTGACGTATACGCACTTTAATTTGTACAGGCTGCGGGG
Source organism: uncultured Thiothrix sp. (assembly GCA_964506085.1). GTDB lineage: Bacteria > Pseudomonadota > Gammaproteobacteria > Thiotrichales > Thiotrichaceae > HyVt-477. Next base: position 3,095 of record CAZDMX010000296.1, read on the forward strand.
ACTCTCGCGTCACATTAATCAATGAAGGTAGTGCATCAAAGGTATTACTTTGATATTTTAGATAATGGATACTCCATCCAGCCTGTTGTAACAAAGCTGGACGGCCTACCGAATCTAGCTTTAGTGTTGTTATCGGGTAATATGGCGAAGCGATTCCCAATACCCAGTGTCGCATCCCTTTAACGGGCAACTTAACACGTAAGTTTTTTTCGATTAATCTTTCCGCACTACTATCCCGATATACCCGACCATTACTGGATAAAGTAACTGCATTACCCGTCTTCACAATTTGTGCCAAAGTACTCTGCGTTAGTGGATGCTTAATATTCATGCTGTAATGGCTGGGTGACAACTGTTGCCACTCAAGACCGAATGGCCAATTATCACCACGATAAGCAACACTGGCGCGGCCTTTCAGCTTCCATGCATTTACAGCGGCCAGCTTTTCTCGACGTGCTTTCCAGCTTTTTTCTTGAGCGCCACTACTACCTGTTGTGGGATCTGAAACTTGCCGCGATGTTGTTGAACAACCACTGAGTAGTACCAATCCAAATAGCACCAAGAACCCATACTTCATAGCATTCCTTTTCATATTTCCTTAATCCTAAAAAACGCAGTTGAAACTACTGCGAATACCTATAGCACTGAATCTAAAGGTTTTCTGGAAAATGTTGACTTCACCCGTAGAG
>CAZDMX010000297.1:0-3766 GCA_964506085.1 uncultured Thiothrix sp.
ACACTGATCAAGTCCAATAATATTGAATTAGATCAGTGTTTCCTTAGCAAGCCAAGGTGTGTAAACAATATTGCAAGGCTGCAATATTGAACCTTCGATAGAAACTTTAGAGCTTCTATTGCTCTCAGTATAGTAGAGACTAGGTTAGTGGATATTAATCTAGGTTAATCGTTGTTACTCAGTCTACCTCCTAGGAGCCTGTCCGAGAACTAAGAAGCTACTGCAAATCCCATGAACATCATAATCTGACCTTATTGAAATCGTTAAATAGAACGACTATTCGCCTCATTCAATAAGCCCAGCTTATGATATTCCTGTAATTTTCGCTACGCTTCTAGTTCTCGGACAGCCTCCTAGTGCGTCGCAAGCTTTTAAGCTATGAAAGTTGTAGAAACTAACGTGGGTTAATATTTTTAAATCTATAATCCATTACTGTTATCAACGAGACAACTTTTCTCATGTCTCACTCCAAAGGTGGTAGCGTTCTCTTCTTTAGAGAACGCTATTTTTTATGGGGAATCTCTTATTCCATCAAATAAAATATCGTTATCTTTTGATACAATCCTAAATAGTAAACAAATGAATATTTCAATCTTCACTCAATGAGTGAAGGTGCTACAACTTGTAGCGCAACTTTATTGAGCTGACTAGCTATATGAAAAAACTCATTAAGGATCAACCATCAATTCCTTTTTTCATTCGACTTTAGCGTCCTGCGTCGCCCTAACACCTACGTCCATGTAGGTGTACGCCATTCAGCCCAATAAAATTACTCTACAAGCAGTCCTACTGAGGATTCTAGGTTAAATTGACTTAAACTAATCTGTATCAAGGTATCTCATAGTTTTTTTTACTATTCTTATTTTGAGGCTTTCATCATGGCCTCATCCTCCAGGTGGCGTTCTTTCTATAGGGAAGAGCGCCAGCTTATACCTAACCAAAACTCTCAATTAACCGCTTACAGTTTTCGACACTCTGGAAGTGAGCTAATCATTTAAGCCGCAATGAATTCAGCACGACCAATAAGGAGCTGAGTGACATGCCAATGGCTGCCATCCAGGGCGTGATCAAGCCCGCCGCCGCCGCAGGTATGGCTAGAACATTGTAAGCTATTGCCCAACCAAGGTTTTGTATAATAATTCGTCGCGTTTTTTTCATCAGTTTAAAAGCATTACCAAGCTGATTAAAGCCTTTCCCCAGTAAAATAAAATCACTATTATTTTTTGCCAAATCCGTAGCATCTGCAAAGGTCATGGATACATCAGCAGCGGCTAGTGTGGGTGCATCATTGATACCATCACCCAGCATCATGATTTTTCCGGCTTTTTTTATTTGTACTGCTGCTTGCGATTGTTCTTGTTTAATCCAGTCGAGTTTCTCCTTCGGTTGCAGTCCACCGTAGAATTCGGTGATTCCTAGCTGGTTAGCAACGGCTTGCACACTTTGCTGATGGTCTCCACTTAAGATTACTTTTCGCATTTGTTTAGTGCCAAGACTGTCCGCTTGTTTTAGGAAGCCTTTGATACCGATACGTAAAGGATCTGCTAGGCAAAAAATAGCCTGAATGCCGATGTCATTAGAAAGGTAAAGGATGCTGTTGCCTTTGACTCTCCAGACTAATATTTTCGTTTGTATCTCTTCGGGTAATGATGTGCTGATTACCTGCGTAAATGCTTCATTTCCTAGCCGCCATAGTGTTTCATTATTTTCATCTATATTTTCATCTATATTTTCATTTATAAAAGCTTCAACGCCTTGTCCAGAAAATTGTTTTAACTGATGTATGGATATAGGTTTAAAAGCATCAACTTGATCCGTGGCGGCAGTGATAATCGCTTTTGCAAAAGGGTGTTGAGAGCCTTGTTCCATACTGGCGGCTATACGCAAACAGGTATCTTTATTTTCAATACCCAGACTCAACACATGTTCCACTTTGGGTGTGCCCGCAGTTAACGTGCCTGTTTTATCGAAAACCAATGTATCAACCTGGCTTAGTTTCTCAATCGCTGACATGCGTACTGGCAAGACATGTAATTGATTAAGCTTTGCGGCACTTAGCGATAAGGCGACAGGTGCTGCAAGTGCCAAAGCGCAAGGGCAGGTTACAATTAATACAGCGATCATGTTACTTAATGCATTGGCTGAATCTTGCCAGTTCCAAAACAGGAAGGTCGCAACAGCAATTGATAAGATAACTGCAACAAATTTACCCGCCACGTTTTCTGCAATATCTACATAGTAAGGTCGGTAATTGATACTTTGTTGGGTGAGTTGATGGATATCATTTAGTGTTGAATCTGTTTTACTGGAAAGCACTTCAATCTCAATGAGTTGGTCTACATTGATTGAACCACCTAGAATATTATCGCCTTTTATATGTGTGACAGGCAGGGATTCACCTGTTAACAGAGATTCATCAAAACTGCTAGTAGCGGAAAGCATTCGTCCATCAACGGGCAATGTTTCACCAGGGAAGATTCTTATTTTGTCGCCTTTTTGTAGTTCAATAACGGGGACTTCTTTATATTCATGCTTGCCCTCTTTCTTTATTGATAGTGTGGCAGTCTGAGGGATTATTTTAGCACTTCGGTCGAGTAATGCGGTTGCGGTGATTCTTGCTCGCAGTTCTATGTGGCGAGCAATTAGCAGAAAGATAACGAACATGGCGATGGATTCAAAATAAACATCACCAGAACCTTTAAAGGTAGAATAGAAGCTCCCGAGCCAAGCAACGGACAAACCAATGACTATCGGCACATCCATACCTAATGATCTATTTTTTAGGTCTCGCCAAGCGTTACGAAAGAATATTTGTCCAGGATAGGCGAGCAGTAAGAAGGTGGATGCAACACTGATCCAGCGAGTAATTTGTATCCACAGTGGATAATTACCTTGTGCATCGGGCGTATCAAAGAAGTAACTGCCGATAGCTGACTGCATAACAGCCATTCCCAAGATAACGGCAAATATGATGCGTTGTATGCTGCGTTGTTTTTGTTCTTCATTCAGGGCTTCGCGCTGGCTAGGGTCAAAGGGATGGGCGTAATAGCCGATATGAGTGATGGCGGCTAGAATGTCGCTGAGTTTTATTTTCTCTGGGTTCCAACGCACACGAGTTTGTTGACCTGTGTAGTCCATTTGGACATCTAGTACGCCTTCCAGTTGCCTTAATGTTCTTTCATTGAGCCACAGGCAAGCGGCACAGCGGATTTCTTCCAGAATGAGCCAGGCCTCTTTCCAATTTCCTTGATTGTCTTTGCTTATTCCGCTGCGAATGAACTCTCGTTGTATATCTTCATGGTCGTATAGCTTCAGTTTATCTAGCAGTTTCGGTAGCTCTGCATTGTTGAAAGTACGTGCTGTTCCTTCGCGGTGGCTGTAATAGTCACCATTTCCTGAAGCTACGATAGCACCGCATACCCCTTTACAGCCGTGACAGCAGAAGGCCTGTTGTTGCTGCAGGACTTTCAGAGTCGGAGGTTTTTTCTCGATGACGGGTAAGCCACAATGAAAGCAGGTGTTAGCGGTATGAGTGCTGTCGCGCATGACTCTAGTTATTCCATAAAAAAACCCTTCTAATCATAAATCAAAAGGGCTGACACTCTATAAAAGGAAAGCTGTTTGCTGCCTGTTGCTATCGGTACTTTGGAGTATTTGATTTTCTATTTTCCCAGCTTGTAGCGCATCAAGGCTTTTCTTATTGCTCCAACAACTTTTCTGCTTTTGGATTGAACTCGCCAAGAGAGGCGTAGTAATCCGAAACCTC
>CAZDMX010000298.1:0-3704 GCA_964506085.1 uncultured Thiothrix sp.
TGTGATTAAAAGTGATGCTTTTGTAGGTTGCGGGTGAGGAACGAACCCCAACATGACGCACTCTGTTGGGGTTCCTACGTCACCCACAACCTACAAATTGTGGTTTTTTTCACAATGACATCACTTTTAATCGCACCCAAATAGAGCATAAGTAGCATAAGTCGTTTTTTCCATTATGAATGACTAGCCTCATGCAACTCCCGTAATTCACGGCGCAGGATTTTACCTACATTACTCTTCGGCAATTCATCTATAAATTCAATCTCTTTAGGACGCTTATATCCCGTCAAACCCTCACGGCAACATTCGCGTACTTCTTCTTCTGTCAATGAGGGGTCTTTCTTCACCACGTATATTTTGACCACTTCACCCGAAACCTCATGTGGAATACCTATGCATCCTACTTCGAGGATTTTTGGATAGGTTGAAATAACATCTTCTACTTCATTGGGATAGACATTAAAACCGGATACCAGAATCATGTCCTTCAGACGATCCACTATTTTAACAAAGCCTTTTTCATTAATGGTGGCTACATCACCCGTCCTCAAGAAACCATCATCATCAAAAACATTAGCAGTCTCTTTAGGACGATTCCAGTATCCTTTCATGACTTGTGGCCCGCGAATCCAAAGCTCGCCGCGTTCACCGATAGGAACTTCATTCAAGTCTTCATCACGGATAGAAATTTCAGTCGATGCAATAGGCAACCCTATCATGCCATTAAATTCTTCGAGATTGGTTGGATTAATAACTGCGGCAGGTGAGGTTTCTGTTAAACCATAGGCTTCAACCAAGGTTTTACCCGTTACTTTTTTCCACTCTTTCGCAACAGCCTGTGTCACCGCCATGCCTCCTCCAAAGCCTAGTTTTAAGTGTGAAAAATCTAGCTGATCAAATCCCGGTGTATTGAGCAACGCATTAAACAATGTATTTACACCTGAGATAAAGGAGAACTTTTCAGTGCCTAATTCTTTTACGAATGTGGGTAAATCACGAGGGTTGGTAATAAGTAATGTTTTAGCCCCAATCTTCATCGCAAACATCGCATTCGCGGTCAACGAAAAGATATGGTAAAGCGGTAAAGCGGTTACAAAAATCTCTTTACCCGGCGTAAATTCCCCCGCTGTCCATGAAGAAGCCTGTAATAAGTTAGCAACCATATTTCGATGCGTCAGCATGGCACCTTTTGCTACACCTGTTGTACCGCCAGTGTATTGTAAAAAGGCAATATCATCGTGATTCAATTCAGCGTCCGTAAAGTCTAGCTGAGCGCCTTTATCCAGTACAGATTTAAAGGTGATTGCATCGGGCAAACTAAAGGCTGGAACCATTTTTTTAACATATTTGACGACCAGATTAATGACTATAGACTTAGGAAAGGAGAAACAATCGCCTATACGGGTAGTAATCACTGTTTTGATCGGCGTATCGTCTATCACACCTGCTAATGTATATGCGAAGTTTTCCAGAATGATAATAGCGGTTGCGCCTGAATCATTGAGCTGATGATGTAGCTCACGCTCTGTGTATAAAGGATTAGTGTTAACAATGATCAAACCCGCACGAATAGCACCGTACAGAGCAATAGGATATTGCAACAGATTCGGCATCATGATGGCTAAACGATCACCCTTCTTTAAACCCACTTCTGTTATTAAATAAGCCGCAAAATTCCGGCTCATTTGATCAAGTTCCTCGAAAGTCAGCGTCTTACCCAGATTTACATACGCAACTTGTGAGGCATATGTCTCAACACCTTGTCGAAACACTTCATTTAAAGATGCAAATTCATTGACATCTATCTCTTTAGGAACTCCCTCTTCATATGAATCAAGCCAAATTTTGTCCATGATAGCCTCCTAAGACTGTTTTAATGCATTTTCAAAGCGTCGTACAATGTTTGCTACGGGTTCTATTGCTTTGATACCTTCAACACTTTTCCCCGCTTGCCAAAATTCCTGCGAGTTTTTTTCTTTATTGGTTTTATTCGATTGCTTTTTGTTCGATAAGTCACTACCTAACGACGCACTACGCAACTTAAAGGCAGAACGTAACGTATAAAACATGCGCATCCAGTGTTTTGTTTTATTTCCTTGTAACATCCATCGCGCTATTGGCCCTGCTGTTATTCCCATACGTTTGATATAGGGTGTTTGGATTAATGAGACAGGCACACCGGTTATTTTCTCACTCAATACAATATCACTTTCACCCGCTTTGACGATTGCTTTTTTATACACTTCTGCAGAAGCACATTCCTTTGTTGCAATAAAGCGAGTCCCTAACTGACAAGCTGAATATCCCAACGACAACGCTTCAATAAATTCATTTTCCGAGCCGATACCTCCGGCACAAACAACGGGTACATTCAGACCCGCAAGATCATCTAAAAGTTGTTCTTTAGACAGTCCGCCTGCATGACCTCCTGCTCGATTATTCACGGCAATAAGACCTTGAGCACCAGCATCTATACCCTTCAAAGCCCATTTTAGTTCTGTTACATCGTGATAAACCACCCCGCCTACTTGTTCTACTTTTTTCACAACCCATGCGGGATTGCCTAAAGAAGTAATAAAAAATCGTACTCCTTCTTCCAAAGCGATATCGACCCACTCAACCATTTTTTCATGATAACGTCTGGATGATTTTTCAATCAGTGCATTCATGCCAATAGGTGCAGAGGTTATTTCCTTAATAGCTTGTAGACCTGAGCGAAAATCCTGTTTATAAACAAAGGTCATCGACACTGGCTGTACAACACCCATGCCCCCAGCATCTGATACTGCTGCAACCAATTCCACATTAGAACAAGGATACATCGGACCACAGATCAAAGGTAAACGTGCTTGCGAATGTTCAATAAAGCGGGTCATTCATTGACCTCTTGCACATCGTAATTAGTATTCGGTTCTTTAGGCCTAAGCCGCCAGGTTACGGTAACTTCTGCCACAATATCATTATCTGCATCTCGAATATCAGCATAGACAATGGACTCAACATCTTCTGTAATTGAAGCCGGTGGATTCGCCCTACCCTCTGCCATCAATGTTCCCCGTGCTTTCTTTTTATATTCGATCTCCAGATGAGTCACTATAGCTTTCACCGATTCGGGTAATGCTGTCAACATAGCGAGACCACTTGCAAACTCACCCAAATTTGCCAGCGCTATGGCATGAATAGAATTGAGGTGATTGCGAATACCTCGCCTGTCCCTTATTTCCACCCTGACTAAACCGGGTTCTAAATGTTTTACTCGTGGCTTTACAGTCCCCGTGTAAGGAACCTTTATAGCCACAAGAAAATTGAAAATACTGCGCCCAACGGCAGGCACTAGAGGGAAGTTACTTAAGCGTTGCCACAAACCTAAAAAATCTAGGGGCTTTCGTGGTGCAGCTGACTGTTGAATAGAGTATGACTGTTTAGGCAAAAATAACCCTCCTTGTTAGTAGTATAGGAGAAGCTACACCAAATTTAATGGGTTATTTATAGGCTATAGAGAATTTAGATTAAGAGAAAAATTGATAGCATCCCTGACCTGTTGCATTTTTGCAGCAGATAAAGTGGTAATTAGTTTTCCCAGTTTTCCTTTTTTCACCGTTTGAATATGATCAAAATTGATTGTGCAATCCCGTGGCATCCCGTCTTGAACCTAAAAAACGCAGTTGAAACGTAGCGAGAATGACTAGAGTGCTGAAGATAAA
>CAZDMX010000299.1:0-3698 GCA_964506085.1 uncultured Thiothrix sp.
CAGGTCAAAGTCACTTTAGAGTCGGCTTTATTTTTCTTCAGGTTTTTCCATTATTAACTTGCCAGTACTACCCTTTTTATGTCCGGCAATTATCGCAGGAGCATCGGGTGATAATTTAGGTCCTAACCACTCAAACTTTATCCCCTTCTCTTTTAAGTAGGCCATTGTTTCTACAGCTTCCTCCAAGTTTGCAAACTCCACTCTGGCTTTAAATATACTTTTTTCCATCGCTTTGCCTCCTTATTTAGTTGGGTCCAACCATTAGTTATAAAACAACCGCCGCTTCACTTCAATTGTACGAGGTTATGTCTTTTCATCTCGTTTGTCTGAATTTCTCTCACCTCCTTCTCAACTTCAAGCTTAACCCCTCCTGTTAAGTAGCCAAGCTTGATACTGTGAATGTTTGATTATGCAGTTTCTGACATTATTGACCTATCTTCTGTGTGGTGCGTATTCTTGGCAAGCCAGTCTTCTATCGCGTTGATCCTACTCCGCAATATTGTTATTAGAAATGATATAAGTATTTCATCATCTTTTTCATATCTTTGGAGGTAGTCAATATATGTAATAACTTTACTTTTGACACCAGAGAGATACTTCTCGCTGAAGTATTGGGTATTGTTGGATTTTCCCGATAGGCCCGTATTTTCAGCCTTCTGCTGACTAATGTCATCTATTACCAATCGGATAAACCGATGTTCACTTTGATATTTGTGGTATGGATCGTTGATGGCTATAAGCGATGAAGTAACCTCATCCATTATTTCCGCCCAAATTGTTGCATCTTCTCTTTTGATCCCGGACTTAGTCTCAAAGCAAATATCTTCATGAAAAATCGTAGTTCCATTCAGCTTAATCATAGGAACTCCGTAACGGTCATGAATTTCAATGATACTTTGGAGCTCTTCCACACCCATAATTGGTGCATGTCGTAGAAGTGTAAAAGGGGAGAATGCCATCCCCCCAACATTCTGAAGGTTATTTAAGATAAGCCGGATCTCATCAAATAACTCGGATATCTTGTGAGATGGAAATCCAATAATGTAAAAATACAGTGCATCTATTCCAAGCCGTTTCATGCACTTCATAATGCTCACTATGTCCGAATCTCTGGTTCCTTTCTTCATAAGGTGCAGCAAGCGCTGCGTAAGAGACTCTGCGCCGAATTCTATACGAGTTAACCCCGAAGATTTCAAGTAGGCTAAATCACGTTCATATGTAAATCCATGTTCGGGTCTGCTCATACATTCAAAATGAACTTTCAAGCCTTCCCCTTTTATCTCGCAAGCAATTTCTTTGAGTTTTTTGAACGATATCCCACTATCTGCAAACGTAAACTTACTACATTTATATCTAATTTGATGAGCCTTAATTTCTTGCACAATGCTTCTAACAGATCTGTCTGTACCCCTTGCAATATAGTTTCTATCGTATGCACAGAAAGTACATTTGCCCCAATAACAACCTCTAGATCCCAAAATCGGAAGCAGTGGTTCAGGGACGTGATACTTTTCCATTTCGAAATCTGAAAAATCTGGAACTGGCAATTCATCTAGATTAGAAACGAACTTTGCGTTGATACATTGAACATTATTACCTTCGTGGAACCACACTCCAGGGATTCCTTTGGGTCTTTTCTTTTGAGATAGCAGACTTTCTAATAATTCTAAGAAAGGTTGTTCACCGTCTCCTAGGATTAAATAATCAGGCACACTGGTAATGGACAGAAGCTTTCTAATTTCTACCTGATCCATAAAGCCAAATAGCGCACCCCCAAAAACAATAGGCATACTTGGCACCAAATCTTTTAATATCTTCGATATTGCCAAAGAGCATACGAGCTGCTTTTCGTACATTATAGAAAAGCCCACTATTTTAGGAGAAAATTGAGCTAGCCTCTCAACCCCAAGTATTTTCTTAGCTTCCCTGTGGAGATTCAAGTTTTGTTCTAACGCATTTTTGATGATCTCATAAACGGGCTTTACAAAGCATTCATTAGCGTAGAGTAGATAGCCTATGCAAGAATTGTAAGTGCCTATATGCTCGAAATGCTTCTGATCTCTAATTGCGTTTACGGATTCATCAATCCTATCTATTGATACGCTACCTATGAATCCTGTTTTAAATATCTCTACTGGGAATAGATGTTGATTTTTCTCGTAGATATGTCTCAAGAGCGAGATATCAAAGAGGTGCGTGAGAAAATCTAAGGCCATATCAAAGCAAAAAACACTGTACTGACTGTTTCTCTCAACAAAGGACTTCAAATAGCTAATTCCTAAAGGGGGCGTACATATTGGGAATTCTAAGATAGGAGGCTGTATTAAAACAATTTCTTTTGACATCAATCTACCTTTCTCTGAAGAGTAACTAAATGAAGAGGGTTTTGTTTAAAACCTTGCTTCTCCCAAAACCTGACAGCGTTAGTGTTTTGATCAATTACCTCTAATTTTATTGACTTGATTTCATTGTGCTTGAAATAGTCGAGACATAGTTCAAATAGATACTGCCCTACGCCACGACCTCTATATTCTGGAACAACTCCAAACTCAACAATTTCTCCTGACTTTTCCTCGCCCTTTTTCACATTGCAAATTGCGAATCCTATGGGACGATGATCCGTTTTATCTATTATTAAGAAGAAGCCGTTCTTATCATAAACCTTCGTTAAGAAATTAATCTCATCTGTAGTTATTTCAGTAGAATACCCACCATAACGAATATTATAGCTTTTGTTATAGGCTTCTCTCAACAAGTTAATACCATTTGGGCTTTCTATTCTTTGAAGTTGGAATTTATCAAATTTAACTGCACTTCTGACGGGGAACTCATCGGGCGAAATATAATTTAGGTATTTGAATATTTGTTTAAACCCTTTCTTTTTATAGAATGCAATAGCCTCTTTTGCACTTTCCAACAAGGAAATGCGTATCCTCTTGCATTCTTCTCCCTTTGCTTGATAAATAGCAGCTTCAAGTAGCTGTTCTTCTATTTCGATATTTTCACCTTTATTAATTAAAATGACAACAATGGATTGTTCCACCTTTGCTAGAATTATGCAGCCGGCAATTTTGGAACCTATTAAGGCGACCTTGATATGTTTCTCTGGTAAGATATAGAAGTTTTCCAAGTATTGCTGTGAAAATTTCTTTAGATCGTGAAGGGTCGGCTCTGTCCCATTAAGAAAGCGCACCAAGTCCACCCTCATATCAGTGGAGAAACTACCGATAGTGATACTCATAGCTTATATGAGGCTCTCCTTCAGGAATTAATTCTTGCCCGTCTATGGCTTTGATATTCTCGTATTCCTTAATGGCGTCTAATGTCCTGCGGCTAGGGCACGATTCGAACTTATGCTCTCCTCCGTTTATTCTAACCTTTGCTGTATCAGGCTGCAAGTGAAAGCCCTATAAATTACTTATGTTCCAGAGCCGCAAACTGCACGTTAACTCTTAGGGCATAATTGGCAACTCTCAGAGCTAAACGATTTAGTTCTACGAATTTACGTACTCATGTCCTGATTTTAATTCCATCCAATAGTATGAAGCCAAAAAATTCCAGCTTGAACGAGAATGTTTATGAAAAAGATAGGTAGCATGTCAAAGAGCTGACATTTCCCCAGGGTAACAGTTTAGCTTTTCCAAAAAGTGTTAGCCGCTCCGATGCCCACATCCCTGCCTTCGCAGGGACAAGCTCGC
>CAZDMX010000300.1:0-3682 GCA_964506085.1 uncultured Thiothrix sp.
TCTAGGTGGTATTGACGAGGTAGTTGCGCAGATCATATCGTTGTTGGATAAGCTGATGTTCCAACAGCCTGTTCCTCTGCTGGGATGGTCTCTGGGTGGTTTGATTGCGCAAAGATTAGCGCAGCAGTTCCCTGATTATATTCGATCGCTTGTGTTGGTAGCGACTAGTCCAAGCTTTATACAACGTGAGAATTGGCTACATGCAATGCCAGAAGACGTATTAGAAGGCTTTGTTGCCAGTTTGGAAAATAATTTTGAATTGACCCTTAAACAGTTTTTATCTTTGCAATTTATGGGTGTAAAGCGTGTAAAGGGCACAAAGGGGGCAAAGAGCCTTCAGGCAGATATTAAAAAACTTAGAGAAGATATGCTGACAATTCCTCCTCATCTTGATGCGTTACAAGACGGTTTAGCAATATTAAAGAATACAGATTTGAGAGAGGCTCAAATAAGCTGTCCCCAGCACTGGATTTTCGGTGCGCTTGATAAATTAGTCCCCTCTACAGTAACAAAAGACATAGCAGCTATGAGTAAACAGGGAATACAAACCAACATGCCAGCAGTAACAATGACGATAATAGAGGGAGCTGGTCATGCCCCTTTTATTTCGCATCCCGATGAATTTGTTAGTAGTATTCGTGATGTTTTATTAATGGTAGACGGCGAGTAATATTTGATGACAAATAATAATGATCCACAACGCTTTCAACTGGATTCAAAAAAACGTCGTCACGGGTTTGAAAAGGCAGCTGAGAGTTATGATGTCGCTGCTGTTTTACAGCGAGAAATCGGTGATCGTTTATTACAACGACTTGATTATATAAAACAAACACCTTCAAGGGTTTTAGATCTGGGTGCAGGCACAGGATATATCAGTAAAGACTTATTGCAGCGTTATCCAAAAACAAAAATAGTGGCTGTTGATATTGCCATGAGTATGCTGAAAAAAGCGGCTCTACATCGTAACTGGTTGCGCAAACCGAGCGTAGTGTGCGCATCAGCAGAAGCGCTTCCCTTTGAAAATGATGCGTTTGATATGGTGATATCAAACTTGATGTTGCAATGGTGTGAGGATTTACCGCAAATTTTTACCGGAATAAACCGCATCTTAGCCCCAAACGGCTTGCTGACCTTTACGACGTTTGGCCCTGATACATTACGCGAGCTACGTGAAAGCTGGAGCAAAGTAGATCATTACGAGCACACCAGCACCTTTCAAGATATGCACGATGTGGGGGATGCTTTAATGCAAGCAGGTTTTCAGCAACCCGTTGTTGATATGGAAACGATAACCCTGACTTATACATCACTAACATCATTAATGAGGGATTTAAAAAGCATAGGTGCAAGCAACGCTGCCGCCAAAAGAAATCGTGGCTTGACGGGTAAGAATAAGTTCAAGGCGCTAGAAAAAGCCTATGAAGCATTTAGAACAGCAGACGGTCTTTATCCGTTAACTTATGAAGTTGTTTACGGGCATGGTTGGGCAACGGCAGGGGTAGAAGTAATGGGTGGAGGGAAGGTTATTCCTATTGTTGAAGTGAGATAAGAATTCTGGAGCCTGTAAATAATTCTGGGATAAATGACCATATGCTTCTTTCATCTTTCCATCCCGCAACTCAAGCTTGGTTTGAGTCGGCCTTTGTAGAACCCATCAAACCTATATTTGTTGGAGTACTAGTTCCCCAATTCAATTTGGGAACTCAGATAGGAAACTCCCGTTTCCAGTATTTTATATAAATGAGAAAACAGAGGTTTTACAGCTCGAACTAAAAATGGAATCAGCTATACCAATGGGGTTTTTTGGGCAGCACATAGATGTGAACATCATCTTTTGCAGGGTTGATAATGTTCTTTAGCTCCTCTAATAATTGCTGGCATTGCGCCTTGTTCATCTGTGCCAGATAGACTGAATATTGCAGTCGTAAGGCTCGTTTCTTTATCAACCAGTGTACACTCTGTAAACAATTTTTATCCGCTATATCATCCTAAAAAACGCAGTTGAAACTACTGCGAATGTCTATAGCACTGAATCTAAAGGTTTTCTGGAAAATGTTGACTTCACCCGTAGAGTGACTACGAATAAAGCCAACATTTTCCAGAAATTCCTTTATCTTCAGCACTCTAGTCATTCTCGCTACGTTTCAACTGCGTTTTTTAGGATCATAGGCAATCAGGTGCGGGTGTACTTTAGTTTGGCTCATACTTTGCACTATCAATGTCGTAGCTCATCAAGTAACCTTTTCTTGTTTTCATGATCAGTCTGGTATCAAAAATAAGCAGTATTTCTTGGCTAGATTGATATCAGGTGATTGATTTGGCGCGAGTAATCTATTAATAGAGCCATAATAAATAATAATTTGGCGCGAATAGTTGCTATAATCGCGCCATGATGTATTTATGGCAATATCCCGAATGGCCTCATTTTACTTATAATGAGCTTGCCGTTCCTGTATCTAAACTTTATCAGTATTCCCAGCGGGTAGGACGTTTGTGTGCCAGCCTTGAGAATATTCCAGAAGATTTTCGGCTGGATGCGATTATTGATTTGATGGTGGAAGAAGCCATAACCACTTCCGCCATTGAAGGTGAGAATCTGAGTCAGGTGGATGTGCGCTCTTCGCTAAAAAACCACTTGGGGCTAAGTTATCCACCTCAGCCGGTTAGAGACCCCAGAGCAAAGGGCGTGTCGGCTTTAATGGTTAATAGTTATCGTCAACATGATACTGATTTATCAACGGATAGCTTATACCAGTGGCACAGAATGTTGTTACCCAGAGATTACGACACATGGGGCAGAAAGCTTCTTGTCGGTCAATGGCGCGAAGCAGGGATTGATGTGGTCAGTGGAGCCGCGCATAAACAGAAAATCCATTTTGAGGCACCACCTGCAAATAGGGTTTCTAAAGAAATGGAGGCTTTCTTTAGTTGGTACAACCGAACAAATCCTCAAATCCTTGTATCTAGCGATGAGTTAATACCTGGCCCCATCAGGTCAGCTATTGCCCACTTGTGGTTTGTAACTATTCACCCGTTTGATGATGGCAATGGACGAATCGCACGAGCCATCTCTGATCATGCGTTGGCACAGGATATGGGTTATCCCATGCTTCATAGCTTATCGACAGCCATTGATAGAAACAGAAATGATTACTACGACCAGCTCGAACAGGCTCAATCTGGATCAATGGATATTTCATCATGGATACAATGGTTTGTAGAAATCACCGTGCAGTCGATTGATATAACAGAGAAAGTTATTGCCTTCACCGTGCAAAAATCAGATTTTATGCAGACCTATAAAGATCAGCTAAATCATCGACAAATAAAGGTGCTTCTATGGCTATTTAGTAATGGAGCAGAGGGTGATAGTCGGTCAATCAATCGTAATAAATATGTCTCTCAAACAAACTGCTCACCCCGAACCGCATTGCGTGATTTGAAAGAGTTGGTTGAGAAAGGAGCTTTGCAACAGTTGCCCGGGCTAGGGCGGAATACTCGGTATGGGTTGAATGTTTGAGGGATAAACTATTTTCTAATGGAGATTATTATGGCAAAAACACTAGAACAGCTTCTGGCACAGGTGAAACCAGAAATCGTTAAGGCCGCGAGGGGAAAAGCAGATGCTATTTTACAGAAAACCTTTAGATTCAGTGCTATAGACATTCGCAGTAGTTTCAAC
>CAZDMX010000301.1:0-3665 GCA_964506085.1 uncultured Thiothrix sp.
ATTAACTAGACACTCATAGATAAGTATTGTGTCCCTGATCTACTGAAAATAAAAGATACCACATACATATATTAGAAGGTGTGTATAAAGGTCAGCATGTGAACTTTACATCAGAAGAAACATCATCATACTTAACAACTGATATCCCCGTAATTAGATACTTATCTGAAATTGACTATTCTGCTACTGAAATCGCAAAGGGTGGATAAATATACGTTATCAAAGTGGTGGAACTGAATACTTACCATCTTTTGCGGCTCGTGACGCTGGAGCGTCAGGTATGCATACCCACGCCGGAGCGCGGGAACGAGGATATCCTAGCTGTCCCACCTTAAGTTGGTAGCCGACCCTTGTTAGTAGTTAATACTTTACTGTTTACTCTTTGTCGCTAGCGTGGAGAGTCTCTTGGAGTGAGTAATCAAAAGCCAAGAACTTATGTGTAAGGAGATGGCTTGCACCCCTTGATTTAAAGCTATCTCTTTACGAAAACAGTAATGCTTTAACTCCGAAAAAGTGTCATCATTATAGCCTCAAATATCTAAAAACGTATATCCTTTCTATGAACGTACTGCTCTATAACGAACTCAAAGCCCAATCTATTACTGGTTTTAGCAAATGGCGCAAGCTGATTGAAGCAGATGATTTTAAGTCGGCAGATGTGAAGAAAGTAGATGACAATCTTTACCGAGCCCGCCTTAATCGCAATGATAGGCTCTTATTTTCGCTCTATCAATATCAGCAACAAACCTATGTGCTGGTGTTGGAGTATATCAAAAATCACAACTACGACCACTCGCGCTTTTTACAACGCGGCGTGAGTATCAATGAAGAAAAAATTCCTACGATCACCTCACTGCCGAAGGAGAATCCAGAGCTCGCTTATATCAACACACAACAGGCTCATTTTAATATTCTGGACAAGATCATTTGCTTTGATGCATCACAGCAGGATGTTTTTAAGCTCCATCCACCGATGATTGTGATTGGCTCTGCCGGTAGTGGCAAAACGGTGTTGACGCTGGAAAAAATGAAAGAAGCGGTCGGCGATGTTTTGTATGTCACACTCTCTCCTTATTTGGTCAAACACTCCAGAGACCTCTATTTTTCTCATCACTATGAAAACGAAGATCAGCAAGTAGACTTCTTCTCCTTTGAGGAATATCTGGAGAGTATTCGCGTGCCTGAGGGCAAGCCGATTGATTTTCCGATGTTTGAGCAGTGGTTTAACCGTCAACGCAAAACAAACATAAAGGATGCCCATAAACTATTTGAAGAATTCAAAGGGGTAATAACGGGCCCCTCGGTAGAGACTGCCTATTTAAGTCGTGATGCCTATCAAGCTTTGGGTGTGAAACAGTCTATCTTTTTGGAAAATGAACGGAGTGATGTCTATGATATTTTTGAACATTACCTGCGCTTCATGCTAGAAAATGACCTTCATGACAGTAATATTCTGAGCCACCAATACCTAAAAACAGTTGAACCGCGTTATGATTTTGTCGTGGTTGATGAAGTGCAGGATCTCACGAATATCCAGCTATTCCTCATCCTTAAATCCCTGCGCCAGCCTACTGACTTCTTGTTGTGCGGTGATTCCAACCAGATCGTTCATCCTAATTTCTTTTCATGGAGCAAGGTCAAAAGTCTGTTTTATCAACAGAATGAACTATTACAGAACACGGATATTATCCGCATTCTGCAAACTAACTACCGTAATTCACCGCATGTAACTGAAATTGCTAACCGTGTATTACGCCTAAAAAATGCTCGTTTTGGTTCGATAGATAAAGAGAGCAACTATCTGGTAAAGAGCAACGGGCACGTCGCAGGCGATGTGGTTTATCTACAGGATAATGACAATATTCGCCGCGAACTAGACAATAAAACCCGTACTTCTACCCGTTTTGCCATTGTGGTCATGCACCCTGAACAGAAGAATCAGGCTAAAAAGCACTTTAATACGCCACTGGTCTTTTCGATTCAGGAGGCGAAAGGACTGGAATATGAAAACATTATTCTTTACAACTTCCTCACTGCCGAAGACAAACGCTTTCGTGAGATCAGCAAGGGAATTAGTCAGGAAGACTTACAGGGTGATCTAAGCTATTCACGCGCGAAAGATAAGACAGATAAATCACTGGAAGTTTATAAGTTCTATATCAATGCGCTCTATGTCGCCATGACACGCGCCATCAAGAACCTCTACTGGATTGAAGCAGATACTAAGCAGCATCTGTTATCTTTGTTAGGCTTGACCGATGCCCAGCAACAGCTGGATTTGGATAACCAAAACTCTAGCCTTGAAGAATGGCAGCACGAAGCACATAAGCTGGAATTGCAGGGAAAGAAAGAACAGGCAGATCGTATTCGTAGTGAGATCCTTAAACAACAAAAACCTAATTGGGTGGTTTATGAGGGAGAGGCTCTACAAGCATTGCATGACAATGCGATTCAACTACAGCAGAAAAAAGCCAAGCTTGCCCTGTTTGAATATGCGCTGGTTTATGAAGATACTGAAATACTCGCTTCCCTCTCTAAAGTTGAATTCAAACCCGCCAACCATCCTGAAAAGGGAATGAGTTTGCTGAAACAGAAACACTTTATGTCTTATCAGGCTAAAAACCCCAATACGGTGTTAAATCAGGTGAGAAAATTTGGTGTGGACTTCCGTAACCCGTTCAACCAGACACCTTTGATGATTGCGGCTTGGTTAGGTATTGCTAATTTAGTGACCGCCTTGTCAGAGTTCGAACCCGATACCGAACAGGTTGATAATAATCACCGCAATGCCTTGCAAATAGCTTTAGCCCAAGCCAGCAAAGAGGAAAAGTACGCACGCACTAATTTCAGTACCATGTACCGTGCATTAGAGCCTGATACTTTGAGTATTCAAGTTGATGGTCGCCTAGTGAAGTTGGGCAATCACTTAATGGAGTTCATCCTATTAAATCTGTTGATTGCTCTGTTTTATCGGGTGATACCCAAGAAACTAATGAGAAGTGGAGCTTTTCAATCAGCGGATATACTGAGTGCTATCGAGTATTTCCCCTCTGATGTGTTACCTGATAGACGTAAAAAACAAGCTTATATTTCAAGTATCTTATCCAAAAACGAGGTAGATCGGCAGGATCGCTATAATCGTAAATTATTTAAGCGTATTAGAGTTGGACATTATATGTTCAATCCGTCGCTAGCACTGAAAATTGAAGGTGAGTGGGTCAATATCTATGATATTTGTCAGCTTGATAAACTGCATTATCGTGATTCTGGAGTGATGATGAACCACTGGTGGGATAACAACAGATATTCTGATCGAATCAATGAAATTGTGACTGACAATAAAGACAGACTAAAGAAAGTGCTGGGTCTCTTGCCTTGAGAAAGGCTACTGCTAATTTTTCTATCAAAAAGATAACCAATCCTATTTCATAGGAATTCCGACCAGAATTAATAGAGGTGTCTCAAGACAATATCAAGCTGATCTTCTGATATAATTCAACCTAGAATTCTCAGTTGGGCAGGTTATAGAGTGATTCTTTTAGGCTGAGTGGCGTAGTGAAAAAGGAGTTAATGGTTGATCCTTAATGAGTTTTTTCACATAGCCAATCAGTCTAAAACTTAGCTGAGCTTTAGCGAAACTTAGAAGCTTCAGCAGGGTTGTTCTA
>CAZDMX010000302.1:0-3662 GCA_964506085.1 uncultured Thiothrix sp.
TGATTAGTTCTTGCTATGGACTCTTCTGGACACTAACTAATTAGCAATACCCAGCAATTGCTTGTAGCTTTCAATCCTTTTATTCAACAGGTTATTATAAAGAATATTGGCATCCAAGGTAGTTTGTGTATCTTGATAGCCGATTGCCAGATCTTCAAATAAAAGAATATCGTAGACATAAAACCATTCGCCTTCAGCCTGAAGCATGATATTTGGATTAAGAAGATAATTGTCAGCACTCACTTGAATGAAAAGTGGCAGGTGGTTAGCGCGGGTTGGGGAAACCTGATTGTTTGATAATAACTCATTGATATACGCTATATTATGCAACTCATCAGGTAAAAGATTAGTCGGCCAATGTTCAATCGCCTGCACAATATTCTGTGCGCTATAAGCCCCATTACCAATAATCATATTCTCAGGTAAAATACGATAGAAAAGTGCAATCATCAGGTTGATCAGGAAGAACTCAGCTTGATGGTGTCCCAGTTTGGTAAGTTGGTTATTGATTCGAATACTTAACGTATCTGGCTTTAATAACGAATAAACATCCTGTAGCTTATCGGTAGCATAGTAATTGTGTAGACAGGCTTGTTCCAGAGCTATCTGAAAAGCATTAAACCCCTTGTTGTCAGCCAGAAATGAATCCGCATTTAATGAATTTGCCAGTTGAATAACATTAGCGTTGCCGAGCCATGCCCCTATCATCAAAGGAGTCTGGTTAAAAGGGTTTCTAAAGTTTACACCGTATTTAGCCATTTGACGTTTAATCGCACCCAATTGCTCTTGCTGGTACATCATAAAATGTTTGATCAGCATTTTTTTCATGCCGTCCCCGGGATGAATGGCAGGGTTAAAGCCAACATCAATTAAAGCATTTCTGGCTTGATGATCTTCATAGACCAAAGCATATTCATACAACGATAACTTGGCTTTTTTATCGCCTTGCTCCAGTGCTGTCTCAAAAAGTCTATCAATTCCTCCCCCTGAAATAACCTCCCAGGGAGGAGGTTGTTGCTGAAGGATGGATTCTCGTATCAACTGAGCTTGTGCTGATTTTCCTTGTTGTTCAAGTTTACTGGCTTCTTGCTGCCACTCTTCTTGACTTGAGGCTTGATGATCAATATTGAAACTAGGCGGTTCAGAGTGGGTATGGCTCAGTAAGCTAAGTAAAGGGTGTTTCGTCTCTTCTTCTATCCAGAATAGATGGGTCTGTGCGCGAGTGACTGCAACAAAGAGTGCATTAATAAAAAACTTATACTTCTCAAGTGACTTGTCAGTCTTATCTTTGTTTCTTGCATAACGCATAGTGTCATCGAGAATAGGGGTTGTTACTCCCTCACTAATCGTCTTAAAGTTGTCACTCTCACTAGAAACCAGATTAAATAAAATAACATTTTCGTACTCAAGCCCCTTACATTCCTGAATAGAAAAAATAAGCGGAGTCTGAAAATATTTGGCAGCAACTGATTTCATCTCATCGTATAACACAATCACTGCAAATTTTTTCGAGGCATGTGTTTTATCGTCAATATTAGCCAGAGTGTTTTGATCACTGGGTAAAAAAACAACATCTCCCGTATCAAGTCCGGAGGTTTTCATTTCATGATGACTGTCTTTATCAATAGAACCAAAACGCCAGTTTTTCATCCTTAGCAATTTATTGGCTAATTCTATGATACTCAAAGAATTTCGATAATTAGTATTTAAAATTTGTGTAATGGTAGTGGTATCACCTGAAAGACGGGTTCCAGTAGATTCATGAGTCGACAAAAATAAAGATTTGATTCTTGCCCATGAAAAGAAGTTGGGATAGACGATTTGATTCGCATCACCGCAAAGAAGGAAATGATCAGGCTGGCTCAAAAAACTCATGATCAAGTGTAATTGGATGATGGAAATATCTTGTACCTCATCCACAATAACGTAGTCGTAATGTTGCTTTGCAAAAGCAAGATAGTCGAAGCTGACTATGTTCGGGTCATAAAGATTGTCATCTTTTAGATAACCCAGATACCGTTCAAATAAGTCATACACATCGTTGCGTTGATGGTCAGGATAAATGCATTCTTTAACACCTAATGATAAGTAGGTGTCACGGGACAGGTAAGCACTATCAATGTTAGACCCTGTGATAACTCCTCTAAATTCTTCAAACAAGGCATGTCCATCTTTAATAGGAGTGGCATTGAGGTGTTTAGCAAACCAATGTTTAAAATCATGATAGGTAGCTGCACGACCAAAGGGTACTGCAACGCTATCCAGTAACTCTTGAAAGGAAAGGAATGCTGTAGTTTGCTGCTTACTGGAATAGTGGTTAGCAAAATATAGACTTTGTGAATGGCGAGCTAAATAAGAAGATTGAGTGACATATAGAACCCTTCCATGAAGCTGTTTCATTTTTTCTAGCAGTAACAGTGTTTTCCCACTACCCGCAGTACCAATAATAATGATAGGTGCTGGCAAGCTATAAATATGTTGTTGTGCCTCATCAAAAGCGATGGGTTTCTGTAACAAATGAAACTGAGCGGTTTGTTGCTCAAGATGGGGAAGAGTGAGCAGTTTTTTCTTATCTATCTGTTGAGTGTCTAGGTTTGGGATTAGGTCTTCATTGATCTGAACTCCGCGTTTCAAAAATCGTGATTTTTCATAAGCATGGTTTTTTATATGTTCAAGTATCAAGGCATAAGTATGCTCACCAGATTTATAAAGAGTAAACAACAATCGGTCTGCTCTATTTAAACGGGCGCAATAAAGAGTGTCGTCAAATTTCTTAACGTCAGCTGATCGAAAATCATCATTTTTAAGGTAGTGGATGACCTTTTCGAGCCCTGGAATGGCTTTATTTTGAATCTCATTGTAAAGAAGAATTCGCATTATATAGGGGCTAAATAGGCTCCGGTTGCTGAAAAACAACATTAACATCTCGTTAGGCGAGAAACATAGAAGATTTTTATTACTAATCTATTTATATACTTACACAGTATTCAAGAATGGAAAGCTTGATGGGTATTATAGTCCATAAGAAGAACTTCATGGGTAATAAAAAATACCGTTAAGCGTGAGTTCATTGGCGTTTATCCCACACGTAATAGTTTTATTAACAGAGAGATACTACAAAGCATGATCGCAATGTAAAAAATTGTGAAGTAAACATTGTCTGACCACTCAAGGACGTATTTGCCGTAAATGAGGGGAAAGGATTTAACAAGGCAATGACTTTTAATAACACAACAGAGGTGTTTTCATGAGTAACTATATTAATAATGGTGGTTCATCTAATAATGTGAACCACAATCAACAAAACAACCATCTAAGTCGACGTGGTGGCGGTCGACGTGGCGGCGGTGCAGCACGTACTGGTGGTTCCAACGGTGGCGGTTTTAATTTCGGAAATCTTTTTGGTGGAGGCAAAGGTGTCGGCAACAGCGGACAACTTCAGCTTTTACTAGCAGTACTAAGTCTAATATCCAAGCTCCTTAATAGAATGCAAGGAAGCGAAGGGCCTAAAGGCGATACAGGTGATACTGGATCAACAGGCGCTAAAGGCGACACAGGTAACACTGGATCAACAGGTGATACTGGATCAACAGGTGCTAAAGGCGATACAGGTAACACTGGATCAACAGGTGATACTGGATCAACAGGTGCTAAAGGCGATA
>CAZDMX010000303.1:0-3657 GCA_964506085.1 uncultured Thiothrix sp.
GAAGCTCAACTGATCACCACAACAGGATACGGACATAATCGTATTTTAACCAACAAGGAAGTCATACACACTATTAATAATATGGTGCGCGATAGTTAACCACAGAGAATGTTATTTGGAAATAAAGCTCCGTTTCCAATATAAAATTACCTGATTACCCACATGTCTAAGCCTATTTTTAAACAACCTAATAGAACAATAGGTTATAAGGAGCATGGTTGCCGATATTGTGCACGTATTCCGTACCCTTCGACAGGCTCAGGATACTGCTACTGTAGCGCCCTGAGCCTGTCGAAGGGTCGGAACAATGGCACTTCTATTAAATTTAAGCTTAGACATGTGGGTAATCAGTAAAATTATAAAAGCACAAGCACATGGAATTAAACTATAGGCGGCTTAACAAAAGACTGGTTTACTAATAAGCTTATAAAAGACATAAAATAATTCATATCCATAATTCCGACCATTGGAGGATGATCATATGAATCTAAACAGATAATATTTAATATTCGTCCCGCTAATCAACGAAGACTGTCTGATAAACTTATATCTCACACCCTGTTGCTTTAAGCGAAAACGCGTAAGCCTGAGCAACATCCTCTAAAGCGGCAAACCGCCCTGTTGTACCAAAATGCCCAGATGTCATATTAGTTTTAAGCATCAAGATATTATCATCGGTTTTTAGATCACGTAATTTTGCTACCCACTTTGCGGGCTCCCAATACGTTACTCTAGGGTCAGAGACTCCCGCAGTAATCAACATGGCAGGGTAATCTTTAGCCTCAACATTGTCATAAGGAGAATAAGAAGCAATCCACTGATAAGCTGCTTCACTCTCAATAGGGTTGCCCCATTGCGACCATTCACCAGGGGTGAGCGGCAAGCTGTCATCCAGAATGGTATTAAGCACGTCAACAAAAGGTACGTGAGCGATGACTCCTGCAAATAGATCAGGTCGCATATTGACGACTGCACCTACTAACAGCCCACCTGCCGAGCCACCTTCACAGATAATATTCCCAACGCGTGTATAAGAAGCTTTGGCAAGATGCTCTGCTACTGCGATAAAATCTTTAAAGGTATTGGGCTTGCCTGCTAGCTTGGCTGATTCATACCAAGCACGGCCTTTTTCCTGTCCGCCTCGAACATGCGCTATTGCATAGATAAATCCACGATCTACCAAAGACAAGCGGTTTCCTGAAAACCCCGCTGGCATTGAGCTTCCATAAGAACCATAGCCGTATAACAAACAAGGGGCTGTACCATCTAAAGGCGTAGATTTATGATACAAAACAGTTATAGGAACTAGCTCACCATCGTGGCTTTCTGCCATTAAGCGTTTAGTCACATAGTCCTCAGAATTATGTCCCGATGGAATGACGGTTGCTTTGCGTAACTCACGCTCCCCTGTGTGCAAGTCATAATCATAGATACGTGATGGTGTGGTTGGTGATGAATAGCTATAACGCAGCACATGACTATCATATTCAAGCGATGCATCAAGCCCAATAGCATAAGCTTCTTCAGCAAAGCTGATTTCAGTGATATTCCCCGTCTTATCCTGCATTTTTATACGCGGCAGAGCATTTTCCCGCTCCATCCAGATCAACCAATCCTGATACGCTTCAAGACCCAGTATCATACGCCCAGCCTGATGGGGAATGACATCCTGCCAATTATCTTTTTGAGGAGTATGAATAGAAACCGAGACAATCTTGAAATCATCAGCTCCATCAGCATTCGTGACAATAACAAACTGATCACCTTGTTGCTCAACAGCATATTCCAAACCTTCTTGTCTGCCTTCAATGACACACGGAGGAGTATCTAAAGCCAAGGTTGGAATCAACCAATGCTCATCCTGATCATTCATACAGGACGAAAGCACTATAAACTCACCTGACAACAACCGATCCACGCCCATAAAAAATCGCGCATCCTTTTCTTCCATTACCAATACATCGGTTGCAGGGTCAGCTCCCACTTGATGACGGTAAATTTTACTGGGTCGGTGATCCTTATCGACACGAGTATAAAACAGCGTATTCTCATCACCCCAAGCCAGCGACTCTACATCATTAATAACATAGTCAAAATCCTTTCCAGCACCTGTTGTACTTAACTCACGAATAGACAGGGTGAAATACTCCGAACCATTGACATCACTAGTCCATGCCAGACGGCTATGATCAGGACTGATTTCAGTTGTACCCAATTCAAAGTAATCCTTACCTTCAGCTTCAATATTGCCATCTAACAATATCACTTCATCGGCATCCCCTCCCCCATCCCGTGAAGTTCGTACCATCAGCGGATGCTCAGAACCTTCTTCATAACGTGTGTTGTAAGCATATTGATCACACTTATCAGGCACACCCGATACATCCTCTTGAATGCGCCCACGCATCTCAGTGATTAGCTCCTGCTGCAAAGATTTAGTATCCGCCATCGCTACTTTGAAATACCTATTTTCTGCTTCTAAATAGCTTTTGATACCATCAGGTAATTTCTCAGGCTCCCGCATCGCCTCTTGCCAATTATCAGCACGCAACCAAAAATAATCATCCGTTGTAGTGATGCCGTGATGTGTTTGTGAATGGGAATGCTTGCTGGCAGCAGGTGGCGTAAGAGACTTCTGGGCTTTAAATGAATGCATGTAATGACCTTGGATAGGATGAGAGACTAAATTATAATCCAGTTTTTACTCCTAGTCCTAAGTAGATAACGAATGTGTGACAACACTTCTACTGCTGAAATCATTCTCATGAGTGACACAATCAAGACGGTGACTTATATTCATGTATAATTGTAAATAATATAAAATCTGGATAGTTATAGTGAACTTTGAGATTATTGGTGAAATCAAAGAGAGGGAGACTTTTACAACAGGAAAAGGAATTAGAGAGTTATCAAGGTTGCGCAGAGCATACGGCATTGGAAACTGGCGTAAGCGTTAAGGAATCGCCATAGTACGTCTTGCAGATGGAGAATCGATCAATGCAAAAATTCATTGGTATGAAGCTAACGGTATAGGCAAAAAAGAATTTAAAATTAAGCGGTATTTGGAGAATTAAATGACTCAAAAGAATAGAAAGCATTTTGTGGTCTGCGTAGATAATGAAGGCTATGTTGCCTCACTAGAACCAAGGAAGCTCTATGAAGCCATACCTGATGAGGTAGCAAAAAAACATAACCAAATTAGAGTGATTGATGAGTCTGGCGAAGACTACTTATATCCTCTTGGTTTTTTTCTATCTGTAAACTTGCCTGAAAATATAGAAAAAGCACTACAAATGGCGGCTTAATTCATCAAAGGACAGCAATAATTTTCTGATGATGGTCAAGTTTAAAGCTCATTTACAAGCCATGATCTTTTAGCCTTTGCTAACTTCTTGAGAAAAGCACTTTCATGGATAGATAACTCCGCTAATATCCCCTTGTAAATCCAACCTCGTTCATACAAATTCAATATTTCATCATCGTTATACACTGACAAATCTTCGACCTGCCAGCTGATAGCATTTAAGAAAGGAAATCCATCCAGAGTATAAGTAGTAGTTTGCTCCATCATAAATCCCAAGTATTTACATCAATCAGCATTTGGTTTAACCTAAAAAACGCAGTTGAAACGTAGCGAGAATGACTAGAGTGCTGAAG
>CAZDMX010000304.1:0-3636 GCA_964506085.1 uncultured Thiothrix sp.
GTGAATCCGATTTTTTCCCTAGCTGCGTAGTCTTTGATGTAATCAATCACGCATAAGGAGAAAACCATGCGATTATTATCTCAAAAAGTAAAACGTAAAATTTCACGTAAAACCCTGTTGGCAACTCTAGTTGCTGCTTCCTGCACCGCAACCTTTTCTATGGTCTTAAATACTGCAACGGCATCAAGCCATCGCGAAGCACCCTTTATTACTGAACATCCCAAGGTGGATGGTACAGATTTCTATATGTTTCGCAGCTATGAGACAGACAGAGAGGACTATGTCACTTTAATTGCCAACTATAGTCCTCTGCAAGATGCTTATGGTGGACCCAACTATTTCAGTATGTCCACTGATGCCTTGTATGAGATCCATGTCGATAATTCAGGAGATGGTATTGAAGATATTACCTTTCAGTTCCAATTTACTAATGAATTGGGAAATGGAGGCGCAGGACTGGCCATCAATGGTGTCGCTGTTCCACAAAAAAATATTAGCCCTGTCAGCACCTCAGACACCTCTGGCTTGAATTTTAAGGAATCCTACACCTTGACCATGGTTAATGGTGATCGTCGTAGCGGTAGTAAGACAAGCACAACCCATACCAGTAATAGCGGCACATCTTTTGGCAAACCTTACGATAACGTGGGTGACAAGACATTTAATCCAAATACACAATCCTATGCGGACTATGCCAATACCTTTATTCATAATGTTACGTTGACAGCATGTCCTTCTGGATCACAGGATGGGCGAGTTTTTGTTGGACAAAGAAAAGAGTCTTTCGCTGTTAATCTAGGAGAGGTTTTCGACTTGGTTAATACCAATCCACTCGGCCCTGTCGATGGCGAATCCAATATTCTTGATGACAAAAACATTACCACGTTTGCACTGGAAGTACCTACAGCCTGTTTAACGGGTGGCAACAGCAATGGCATTATTGGTGGCTGGACTACAGCCAGTTTGCCACAAGTACGCATTCTTGATCCTACGCCTACCTTCAAGCAGCCTTCCGTTAGTGGTGGCGCGTGGACTCAGGTTTCTCGCCTTGGTATGCCTTTAGTGAACGAAGTGGTGATCGGCTTACCTGACAAAAATCGGTTTAATGCGAGTGAACCTAAAGATGATGGTCAGTTTGCAGCTTATGTCACCAATCCAACATTACCGCATATTTTGAATGTATTGTTTGGTGTTGTTGCTCCGACCGTTGCTGATCGCCCCGATCTAGTCGCTACTTTCCTTACGGGCTTGACTGGTGTAAATGCCAATGGTTCGGTAGCTGAAATGCAGCGCCTAAATACTACTATCGCACCGACCGTAAAAGCTGATCAGAATAATCTGGGTGTCGCTGCAGGTGATAATGCTGGCTTTCCAAATGGTCGTCGGCCTGGTGATGATGTAGTCGATGTCTCTTTACGAGTGGTAATGGGTGTTTTATGTCACCTACCTCTGGGGCTATGTACACCAGAGCAAGCCGAAAGTGGTGATCTTCTTTATACCGATGGTGCTATCCAGAATGCGGCACAGTTTGATGAGGTGTTCCCTTATTTAACTACGCCTATCTCAGGCTCACCTAACAATGAGACATAGGAGGGTAGTAATATGAAAACATTAATAGTTTTAACTTTAGCTATGGTTGGCGTTGTGGGTTGCCATTCTAGTAATAATGGTGGCAACAATGTCGGTGATAATGACAACAACGATGATGGAGGTATCATCGTTGTAGACAACCAGCTCAGGGATTTAGCCTCTCAAACTGCCGATAGCGAGCCTAGTACTCTAGGCGATGCCACAGCACTGCAAAATGATATCAATACGCTATTCAGTGGAGCGGATGCAGATCCTGTAGATGTGGAAACGGGCGATAGCATTGAAGATGTTATAAACAGGGCTGGTGGTTCCTAAGCATGTCTGGAAGTTCCTGGACAAATAGGAAAGCCACCGAGTGGAGCTGTTGGGTTTGCAAAAAAAACCTCAATGGCTTCACCCTGTGTTTTCTGATATTCGGAGTAGTGTGTGGAGTGTTTAACACAGCTTACAGTGCTCCACGCACTCCTGTAAATGATGATGAAGTGTTAGAGAAACTACCCACATCATTAAACAATGAATCCAATAATATTAGACAGTTAAGAAAGAAACTTAACCTTTCACCCAATAATATTACATTAGCCAGTCAACTAGCGACTGCCTACATCCGCATTGCGCGTATAAATTCAGATAGCAGATACTATGGCTATGCCAAAGCTGCACTAAAGCCATGGTGGAAACAGCAAAACCCACCCACAGAAGTGCTCTTTTTACGTGCCACTTTAAGACAACATCAACATCAATATTCTGCAGCAATTAATGATCTAAAACAATTGCTAAAAAAACAGCCCAGACACACTCAAGCTTGGTTAACTCTGGCCACTATTCAACAGTTACAAGGCAAATATACCTTGGCACGTGCAAGTTGTTCTGCATTGGCCAGAACTGCTTCTACCGCCTCAGCATGGTTATCTAGTCTTTGCCATAGTCAGATACTAAGTTTTACGGGTTCCGCAGAAAGAGCTTATCAACTACAACAGGTTTTAGCGCTACAAGTTAGTAGCAAACAAGCAGAATTACTGCAATGGGTGTCAGGAATGAGTGCAGAAACTGCCTGGCGACTTGGCCATTTAAAACAAGCGGAGAAACTTTATACAGCTGCCCTCGCCTTGCCTATTCGTGATGCTTATTTGCTGCGTACTTACAGTGATTTTCTTATCGCTGAAAAAAGACCCGAAGAAGTCCTTACACTATTGAAAAATGAAACACATGACGATGCTTTATTGCTTCGCTTAGCAATTGCTGCCAATCATGCCAATAAACAAACTAGGGTTAATGAGTATCAAACATTACTCAAGGCTCGTTATAAAGCCGCTCATTTACTATCCAGCAAGCTTCATGAACGTGATGAAGCTCTCTATCAACTAGAGTTTGGAGGAGACATAAAAAAAGCACTAAAGCTGGCTTTAGATAACTGGGACATCCAGCGAGAACCTGATGATGCGTTGATTTTATTACGTGCGGCGATAGCCAATAAATCCAGTTCAAGCATAGAAAAAATTCACAACTGGATTAAGCAAAACAAACTGGAAGATATTCGTCTTGAGAAGCTATTGAATCAACAGAAAGGAGCTACATAGTGTGCACAGTGTCTATAGTGCAATACAAAATATTCAGACTCTTTCTTGTAGTTAAGTTTCTAATTATGCTTCTATTTATCCTGCCAACGACAGTAGCAGCACATAGTCCAAGTAGCAGCTATCTGTTTATAAATGATAATGAAAAAGAGGATTCAATCCTGTTGCAATGGGATATCGCCTTGCGAGACTTTGAGTTGGTGATAGGTCTAGATACTAATCTTGACCAACAAATTAGTTGGCAAGAAGTAAGAGAACGACAAGCTGAAATCACGGCTTATGCCTTTGCTCATCTGCAAGTACAGCGAGATCATCAACCCTGTAAACTACTAGACAAAGGTATTCAAATAGACAATCACACTGATGGTGCATACGTCGTACTGCACATCCAGCCACAATGTGATGTAAACAAAGGAATATGGAGCGCACGTTACTCTTTGCTGTTTGCTGATGATCCGGATCATAGAGGTGT
>CAZDMX010000305.1:0-3591 GCA_964506085.1 uncultured Thiothrix sp.
TCTTCAGCACTCTAGTCATTCTCGCTACGTTTCAACTGAGTTTTTTAGGTTTAATGTCCTGCTGAAGGTTGAATTAGGGCATCTTTTACAAAAGGTTTACGATCGTAGGCTAGCTTAAAATCATTTTGTGTGTACAAGTATGCTTGGTCAGCTAAGCTTTTCTGGTAATATTTACAAAGAAAGGCCGCTTTGGGGTTTACGTACTGTTCTAGTCTGTATATCTTATGCTTATTTTTATAAATGGATTTTATTCATGACTGAATATATTGAGTTCGCTCGTTCTCATCCTTTGCTTGTTTTTGGTTTTATCGGTGTTTTAGGGTTCATCATTTGGTCGGAGTTTGGCAGACTGAATCGAAAATATCAGCAATTAGGCGTAACCGAAGCGGTTCGCTTGTTAAATAATGACAATGTATTTTTTCTTGATGTGCGAGAAGATAAAGAGCTGGATAATGGAATCATTAAAGGGGCTACGCATATACCTGTGTCAGAGCTTAATTCCCGTTTAAGTCAACTGGAAAAACATAAGAATAACCCGGTATTGATTTACTGCCGAAGTGGTAGTCGTTCTGCACATGCTTGCAATATGTTAACTAAACATGGTTTCGAAGATGTGGCGAACTTATCAGGTGGTATTATTGCCTGGGAGGCTGCAAATTTACCTTTGTCTAAAAAATAACTACTCAACTTAGTTTAGAACAGGCTCTAGAGGCAATATCCATGAGTGCTAAAGTCATTATGTATGGAACACTCTTTTGTCCCTATTGTATGCGGGCAAGAAAACTATTGAAAAGTAAAGGAATCGCCTACGAAGAGTTACGTGTTGATTCTGATAAAAAGCTCCGCAAAGAAATGGAACGTCGCTCAAGAAGGGATAGCGTTCCGCAAATTTTTATTGGTAAAACACATGTTGGTGGATATGATGATCTTGCCGCCTTAAATAGAAAGGGCGAGTTAGATACATTACTTGAACAAGAAGCAGAAAAATTAGGATAATTAACAGGAATAGCTATGACAGAAGAAAAACAAGAGACTACTAGCGCACCGGAAAAATCTAATGGTGCAGGGCAATCACCAGAAGCAGGCCAGGCGCAAGAGGCACAACGATTTCTTATTCAACGTATTTACATGAAAGACGTTTCCTTCGAGTCTCCAAATACACCAGCCGTATACGCTGAGGAATGGAACCCTGAAACTAACTTGCAGATGAATATAGCGACGAATCCAGCCGGTGAAAATTATTTTGAAGTTACATTGCAATTAACCATAACCGTTAAAAGCAATGATAAAACCGCTTTTTTGGTTGAAATAGCTCAAGCGGGTGTATTCGAAATTGTGGGATATTCTCAAGATGAACTCAATCATTTGCTAGCTGCTTATTGTCCTTCTGTGCTATTCCCATATGCGCGTGAAGCCGTTGCAAGTTTAGTCTCCAAAGGTAGTTTTCCGGAAATGCATTTATCGCCTATCAATTTTGACGCGCTCTATGCCCAACGGCTAGAAGAAGCTAGACAGCAAAATACAGAGAAAGATGCAGAGCAAACAGCAGAAGCGGGTGAGGCTTAATTGGCTTCACGCCTAACCAGAATTTCAGTTTACGGTGCAGGTTCGTGGGGTACTGCACTAGCATTGCAATTGGCAAGAAATGGTATTGATGTCCTGCTTTGGGGGCGACTGCCTGAGCATATTGATCAACTAACTCGCGATGGTGAAAACGCTCGCTATCTTCCGAAGATAAAATTCCCCAATAACTTACGCTGTACCTCAAATCTGCAGGATATGGTTAATCACTCTCGCTATCAGCTCATCGTAGTACCCTCTCAGGGATTTCGTGATTTATTGCAGAAATTGAAACCTTTGTTACCAGAAAGGCACAAAATTTGCTGGGCAACGAAAGGCATAGAAGTAGGCACAGGAAAACTCTTACACCAGATAGTCAAAGAAGAAATGCCGGGACGATCTTATGCGGTCGTTTCGGGGCCTACGTTTGCCTTGGAAGTAGCTAAAGGTCTGCCTACAGCAATGACCGTTGCTGCAAACGATACTGAATTAGCGACTGTTATTGCGCGAGCTTTTCAAGGTGGAAATTTTCGCGTTTATACCAGTGATGATGTGATGGGGGTGGAATTAGGGGGTGCTATAAAGAATGTCCTGGCTATCGCTGCGGGCATCTCAGATGGCTTAGGATTTGGTGCCAATGCTAGAGCGGCGTTGATTACTCGTGGTTTAGCAGAGATTAGACGTTTGGGGAAAAAGCTAGGTGCTCAAGAAGAAACCTTGATGGGGCTAGCAGGTGTGGGAGATCTAGTACTAACCTGTACCGATGATCAATCACGAAATAGACGTTTAGGTCTTGCGCTAGGTCAGGGGAAGGGAATACAGGAGGCGGTGATAGAAATTGGTCAAGCCGTTGAAGGCTTAAAATCCTCTCATTCTATACATTTGCTGGCAGAGAGTGCAGGCGTTGAGATGCCAATTTGTCAACAGGTACATTGTATTTTGTATCAAGACCTCGCGCCTCAGGATGCTGTGAGAGAGTTATTATCGAGACAGCTAAAAGCAGAATTTTAGTCTCATTTATTTTCTATTTCTTAATATTTTTTGAGAGAACCATGAAGAGTCGCTCACCCGAAGAAGCACTACAGCAGTTGCTCACTGAAACGCAGACACTTCACTTATCAAGCATTCAATCGGATGGCTTACCAAATATTAGTTATGCCCCCTATATATGTGACGAACAGGGCGCGTATTATGTTTTTGTTAGCCAGTTAGCAAGCCACACACAAGATCTATTAAATAATCAAATAATTGCCATCATGCTTACAAAAGATGAGCAAGATACAAAACAAATATTTGCGCGTACTCGGTTGACTTATCAATGTCAGGTAGAAGAAGTCTCAAAAGATGAACAGAACTACCCATCTCTACTTGATCAGTTTGCTATAAAATTTGGCAATGTGATTAGTGTGTTGCGAGACCTACCCGATTTCATTCTATTTCGACTGATACCAAAAAGTGGTCGGTTTGTAATGGGTTTTGGGCAAGCGTATTTATTGGAAGGAGAGAAGCTGCAAGTACTTAAACATCTTCAGTAGATTATTAATTAAGCAAGTATTAAGCTACCCTTCATCTATATAGGCTATAGTGGACATCTAGGGGGCTATAAATGCATATTATTAATTTAATCAATAATAATGATGAAAGTGGTTGGGATGCTAAAAAGAACTCAAAGTTCACTGTTGTCTTTCAAGATAAAAAAAAATGTAAGGCTGTAGCTGAAGAAATTGAACTACTGACTAGTGATGACCGTATTAAGGTTTGGGATGCGTTTAAAGGGCAACAAGCTCAGAAACTGTTGAGCAATGTGCTTGATGGACTAATAGTATTTCTCTCTTGTAAACAAGATCAAAATACTCTGCTGGGGGAGTATTTCTCTATCGATAGTAAAAAAGACAACTCATTATTTACCCAATACATCCATGAGGTGCAAAAAGATGCTCAAGTGGAAATTGGTAGTTCATCAATGGCTGTTTGAATAGACCCTGGAATCAACCTATAAGTCGTTCTACTGTGGGTTCTAGATTGATTTAA
>CAZDMX010000306.1:0-3584 GCA_964506085.1 uncultured Thiothrix sp.
TCTGACTTCACCCGTAGAGTGACTACGAATAAAGCCAAAATTTTCCAGAAATTCCCTTATCTTCAGCACTCTAGGAGTCTGTCCGAGAACAGTGAGCCTACTGCGGAAAAGCTGAATTTGGCTATATTTTCCCTCAATTTGCGTTAAATAGAATGACTATTCGCCTTAAATTGATGAAAAATATAGCTCAAATCAGCTTTCCCTCGCTACGGCTCATGTTCTCGGACAGCCTCCTAGCCATTCTCGCTACGTTTCAACTGAGTTTTTTAGGATAATTTCTTTGTTGTGGTAGATCATCATCTCATCCATAATCACCTCCTTTTTTGTCCTTACCCTATCTTTATTTTTATATTCTATCTATCTAGGTGACATCCAATAATGTGGTTTAAAAATCTTTATTTTTTCAAATTCGACAGTGATTTTTCTTTATCTGCAGAAGAGTTGCATGAACAACTCACTAAGAAAACATTTAAACCTTGCTCTCCAACACAAAGAGAAAGTATAGGTTGGGTAGCTCCTTTGGGAGATAGTGCAGAGTCGTTCACTCATGCTGCTAATAACTTTATTCTATTGACTCTAGCTCGTCAGGAGCGAATATTGCCTGCTACTGTGGTTAGGGAAGAACTAGGCTTAAGAATTGCTGAAATAGAGCTAAAAGAAGATCGAAGGGTTCGTGGAAAAGAGAAAAAAGATTTGCTGGAGGCAATAGAGTTCGAATTATTACCGCGTGCTTTTACGAAAACACAAAAGATGGATGCATGGATAGACCGAAAGGGCCAATGGCTAGTGGTAAACACCTCGTCAGCCACACGGGCAGAGGCGTTGACAGACCTGTTGCGCAAGACCTTAGGCTCACTCCCTGTGTCGCTTCCTGATACTGAAACAGCACCGATGACAACGATGACAAAGTGGTTATCTGACGGTGTTTTACCTGTGCCCTTTGAGTTAGGCCAGGAATGTGAACTAGTTAGTGAGCAAGACGATAAGAGCAAGGTGATTTTTAGAAACCATGACTTAATGACTGATGAAGTACAAAGCCATTTGACTGCTGGAAAATCTGTCTCCAAACTTGCCATTCAATGGGATAATAAAATTAGTTTTGTATTGGATGAAAATCTACAGATAAAGAAATTAAAGTTTTTGGATGTGATGGAAGATACAATGCAGGAAAATGATCCGCAATCACATGAAGAGCGACTAGATATAGAGTTTACATTGATGACGGGTGAGGTTTCTAACCTGTGGAGTCAGTTATTGAAGGTGGTTTAGCATAAAGGGTTGCTCAATAAGACGTAGCGCACTCACTTTGAAAGCGCTACAGGGTAAATTGCACAGCTGTACACTTTGAGCTAGTTAACTAAGAATTTTAGGTTGAATCAGTAACTCATTATAAAGCGCAAAAGTGTTTTCAAGTTGTATTTCAATAGTGAAATATTTTTCATAATTTTCACGTGCCTGCTTGCCCATCATGCTTCTCTTTTCAGGATCAGTAATAAGTATCTTAAGCGCAGTGATTAACTCATCTTTAGAGTTAGTCACATAGCCTGTCTCATCATCAATAACGGCTTCATCAACACCGCCCACATTTGATGCAATAACCGGTAGTTTTGCACGCATAGCTTCAATAATGGTTAGAGGGAAGCCCTCCCAGTTACTACTTAAGACAAATATCTGGCTCTTGGCCATTAGTTGGTCAATATCGTTTCGGTAGCCGAGAATATTAATTTTTTCACCCAGTCCAAAATGTTTAATGGCTGCTTTAGCTTCCGCTAATAATCCGCCATCACCTCCAATTAGATTTAACTCCCATGGTAGTTCTTTTAATTCAGCTAAAGCTTCGATGAGTGTTTTATGATCTTTTTGCTGTGCAAATCGTGCCACCATGATGAGTTTTGGTGGCTCTGTAGATGGATTAGCTATGAGTTGGTGATCAATGTGAGGCATACCATTCTGGATGGCTGTTATTTTTTCAGCTTTGCAGACGTTTAATGCAATACCCATCTTACGATCAAATTTAGAGACAGCTATCAAGTGTGTAGGAAGAAGGGCACCTAATTTTTCAATTATTTTATAGATTCTTTGTTTTTTGGCGCTAACACCGTCGGTAAATGCCCACCCGTGAATGGTAAAGGTAGCAGGAATCTTGTCTAGATAGACAGCAATTCGTCCTAACATTCCGGCTTTAGATGAATGTAAAGTGACCAGATCTGGTTTGATTTCGCGAAGTAATTGACGAATTTCTTTAAAGGCTTTGTAATCCTTCACTGGATTGATTTCTCGTGCGAGGTAATTAAGCACTAGGAAGGGGATGCCCAGACTTTCAAGCATCTCAGTAAATTTACCTTCTTCTCCAACGACTACCGTTACTTTATTGCCCAAAGCTTGTAGTGCAACTGAAATATCTTTGACGTGAATTTGAGCACCACCAATGTCGCCTTTGGTTATAATAATGACGATGTTTACATTGCCGCATTCGATTTTTTTCATAGATTAATACTTTCTTGTCGTTCGTGCCAATTTCCCTATAGGGCGGCTTATAGTATATCGCAATGTTGTGGTAATAAAGTGAACTACGATGAACTGAAAACTATTTACCTTGATATTTTTTTAGGTTTATATATGAGACCATAGTTATACAATAGATTGTAATATATACTTCAGGTGATCATTTAATGACCAGAGAAAAATAAAGATGTCTGATAATCCCTTTGAGGCTCCTAAATCTGAAGTTTCTGATATACAAACTAATACAGGGGTGGGTGTACTCAAAGATATACCTGCAAAAATGCCTATTGGTTTTGGCTGGAAATGGATTAAAGAGGGTTTTCAATTATTTAAGCAGTCCCCATTAATTTGGATATTGATTACTGTTATTTTTCTTGCCATTAATATAATTCCTTTTGTGTCAATAATTGCTTCTTTATTTTTTCCGATATTTGTAGCGGGTTTTGCTTACGGCGCACATGAGCTTGAGCAGGGAAGGCCTCTGGCTGTTGGGTATTTGTTTAAAGGATTCAAGCAAAACACAGGTAGCTTATTTGCACTGTCAGGGTTGTATATTTTAGGATTCATTATCTGTTTTGCTGTTGCTTTGGGAGTTATGTTCTCGATGGGCTCGTTTGATTCTTTCTCAAGAGTAGCAATGCAGGCAGGGTCAACGGATCAAGTAGGGTCATTGGAGTTGTATAAGAGTTTGCTTGTGCCAGGTCTTATTTATCTGGGTCTAGTTATTCCCTTGGTAATGGCGATATGGTTTGCTCCAGTATTGATAATTTTACATGACATGGGAGCAGTAGAAGCGATGAAGCGAAGTTTTAATGCCTGCTTGAAAAACATGCTCCCTTTTCTTTTGTATGGGGTTGTTTTTCTGATTCTTTTTGTGCTTGGCATGATCCCATTGTTTTTAGGTTTATTGGTGGTTTTCCCTCTAATGTATACCGCTATGTATGCTTCATATAAAGATATTTTTTTAGATGAAGAGTCGGCTGTTGCTATTTAGAGCCTGAACGGAAAGTAGCTCGTAGATACTCTGTTCAATACAGCTAATTTTTCACTATCAACGATGTGTTTTTTACTTGGAAGTG
>CAZDMX010000307.1:0-3578 GCA_964506085.1 uncultured Thiothrix sp.
AGTTGAAACTACTGCGAATGTCTATAGCACTGAATCTAAAGGTTTTCTGGGAAATGTTGACTTCACCCGTAGAGTGACTACGAATAAAGCCAACATTTTCCAGAAATTCCTTTATCTTCAGCACTCTAGTCATTCTCGCTACGTTTCAACTGAATTTTTTAGGTTGAAGCTAATTGCTAAACTTTTGGGCTTGCTTAATTATCACGTAACTGGCATAACCCTGTTATTACAATTATTTAAACACTAGCAATGAAAAACATTATTCTCACTGGCCTAATGGGTGCTGGTAAATCAACCATCGGTAGGGCTCTTGCAAAACGTCGAAGGATGGAGTTTTTCGATTCAGATCGGTTGATAGAAGCAAGCACGGGTGTTGATATTCCAACGATCTTTGCAATAGAGGGTGAGGAAGGCTTTCGTGAGCGTGAACAGAAAGTTATTGCGGATTTAGTCGCAAAAGAGGGTGTTATTATTGCTACTGGAGGAGGTAGTTTGATACGTGAAGCCAATCGTCAGGCCTTAACTGGATCGGGTGTTCTGATTTATCTGCGTGCTACACCCTCTCAGTTATATTCAAGAATTCGTTACGACAAGAGCCGCCCTTTGATGCAGACCGAGAACCCTCTGCAAACATTAACTGATATATTGAAAAGCCGTGAACCCTATTATCTTGATACTGCTGATTTGATTATTCGTACTGGCAAGCATCGCGTGAATGTAACCATTAAGCAGATAGAAAATGGCCTAGAACAGTTAGGAGACTAATCCATGCTACAAACATTACAGGTAGAGTTGGGAGAGCGTAGCTACCCTATACATATCGGAGAAGGCGTCTTAGCTAATGCTGATTTGTTAATTCCGCATATTCAAGGTAAGAAAGTAGTTATTGTGAGCAA
Organism: uncultured Thiothrix sp.; assembly: GCA_964506085.1. Taxonomy (GTDB): domain Bacteria; phylum Pseudomonadota; class Gammaproteobacteria; order Thiotrichales; family Thiotrichaceae; genus HyVt-477. Next base: position 897 of record CAZDMX010000307.1, read on the forward strand.
TACCACCGTAGCCCCTTTGTATTTACAAAAAATAAAAGGTTTGTTAGCTGTATCTGAAGGGTCTCAGGGGTTTAGCATTGTAGAGGTTGTGCTTCCCGATGGCGAGCAGTATAAAAATATGGATACTCTGCAAACCATTCTTACCCGAATGCTGGAAAATCGTTGTGATCGAAAGGTAACGGTACTGGCATTAGGCGGGGGTGTGGTGGGCGATATTACTGGTTTCGCCGCTGCTTGCTATCAGCGAGGTGTTAATTTCATCCAGATTCCTACTACTTTACTGTCACAGGTGGACTCATCAGTAGGTGGTAAAACCGGGGTCAATCATCCTCTGGGCAAGAATATGATTGGGGCTTTCTATCAACCTCAAGTAGTCTTAATTGATATAAAAACATTGGATACACTGGACGACAGGCAGTTTTCAGCAGGTATGTCGGAAGTCATTAAATACGGACTCTTGTGGGATAAAGGTTTTCTTGATTGGCTACATGAAAATATGCCGGCTCTAATGAAACGAGACAAGAAGTTATTAATGCAAGCTATTAACAGATCTTGTGAAATCAAGGCAGAAGTTGTCGCTGAAGATGAGCATGAATCAGGAGTTCGTGCATTACTGAATTTAGGCCACACCTTTGGGCACGCCATTGAGACGGCAATGGGCTACGGCAATTGGTTACACGGCGAAGCAGTAGCTACAGGCATGGTGATGGCAGCACAACTTTCTCAAGAAATGGGTTGGCTGTCAGAGGCTGATGTTGAGTATACGCGAACGATCTTAAAGCAGGCTGATTTACCCATAGAGCCGCCAGCAGAAATGAGCCAGGATCAATTTAACGAGATAATGGCAATTGATAAAAAAGTACTTGATGGTGTGTTGAGATTAGTACTGATGAAGCACCTAGGTAAAGCCATTGTGACCAGCGATTTTGATCACCAAAAATTACAAAGCGTTCTTTCGGGTGGTCTCAGATAATTAGGAGCTTGCCCGAGAACTAGAAGCGTAGCGAAAATCACAGAAGCATCATAAGCTGGGCTTATTGAATGAGGCGAATAGTCGTTCTATTTAACGATTTCAATAAGGTCAGATTATGATGTTTATGGGATTTGCAGTAGCTTCTAGTTCTCGGACAAGCTCCTAGCTCCATAGTCAGGATCATGAGATGAAAAAAACTTACGCTGCACATGCAGAAGAATCACGGGGGAGGCATTTTAAAGAGCAGCCACCCACTTATCGTAGCGAATATCAACGTGACCGTGATCGTATCATCCACTCCACGGGTTTTCGGCGTCTAGAGTATAAAACTCAGGTTTTCGTCAATCACGAAGGTGATTTGTATCGTACCCGATTGACTCATTCGCTGGAGGTTGCACAAATAGCCCGTTCAGTGGCAAGAACCATGGGGCTGGATGAAGATTTAACGGAAGCTATTGCCCTCGCTCATGATCTAGGGCATACGCCTTTTGGTCATGCTGGACAAGATGCGCTCAATGCCTGTAATAAAAAATATGGCGGCTTTGAACACAATCTCCAGTCTTTACGTGTCGTGGATTGGCTGGAAACAAGCTATGCAGACTTTCAAGGCCTAAACCTTACCTTCGAAACCAGAGAAGGTATTCTAAAACATTGCAACCTCAGTAAAGCAAAAGAATTAGGTGATGTGGGTGAACGCTTTCTAGTTAAAAAACAACCCTCTCTAGAGGCTCAACTGACCAATATTTCAGATGAAATAGCCTATAACAATCATGATATTGATGATGGCTTGCGCTCTGGTTTACTCAGTGTTGAAGGTATGCGTGAAGTAGGGCTGTTTGCTGAATCTTATGATCGGGTGATGTGGCAATATCCTGACCTAACAGGGCGAAAGACCATCCATGAAACGATTAGGAGAATTATTGGTTTATTGGTTGTAGACCTTATCGAGACAAGCCAACGGTTAATTGAAGAAGCTGGAATTAAAACGATTGATGATGTCCGTATGCAAGCAAAGCCACTTATACAATTTAGTGAGCGTACCAGAAAGAGCAATCTACAGCTTAAGCGCTTCTTACGTGAAAACTTATACTATCACCATAAAGTTTATAGGATGACACGCAAAGCACAGTTGGTTATTGAAGGCTTATATCAAGCATTTATCGAAGATTTAAAGTTACTCCCACCTGAGCATCAAGCACTAGCGAAAACCTATCAGGAAGAAAAAGGTGATACGGGTAAAGCACTAGCTGTCATTGACTATATTGCAGGAATGACTGATCGCTATGCACGAGCAGAATACAAACGTTTGTATGACATTAATTGAGCTCATATTAGCGTATAATTATATTTAAACAATTACTATTGATTCAATAGTATACATTTACAATTCATCAAAATTCTGCTATATTAACAGGCATCTTTGCCACTCTGGCGACAAAAGTGTCTGATAAGCCTATTTTAACAAATATTAGCTTTTTATTCTTTAGTCATAACGTGTCAGAGTTTCATTATGGGCATAATGGTATTAAGAATAGAGCTATCACGCTCGGTATCTTCTAACTACCAAATTTCTTCCCCGATTACTGATATTCATTAATAGGGTAATGTCGTTAATTTCTTTCATAGCTTGTTTCAGGCGAAAGGATTTATGTACGCGTGCAAGAGATTTGCTAGAAGAGGTAATCCTAAACTTCTATTGCTAATATTTA
>CAZDMX010000308.1:0-3578 GCA_964506085.1 uncultured Thiothrix sp.
GATACCGGGTGGTCACAATGCTTTTGTGTATGTAATTGAGGGTGAAATCCTGTTTGGGGATTCACAGACAGTTTTAGAGTCTAAGCAATTAGCCGTGCTTAGTTTGGCTGATCAGCTGAAAATAACAGCTAGTAGGGACAGTCGTTTCTTGCTGGTTGCAGGTAAGCCGATTAATGAGCCAGTTGCCAGAGGAGGCCCCTTTGTAATGAACACACAAGAAGAGATTACTCAGGCTTTTGCTGATTATAAGTCGGGACAATTAGTCTAAGGCTAACGAGGAGAATGTTTTTTATGCTTAGAAATACAACGGAATATTTTGGCCTTGTCAGTAAACTTTTACATTGGTTAATGGCGCTTTTATTAACGGGGCTGTTCATTGTTGGTCTGTATATGACGGGTCTTGAATACTATGATCCGTTGTATCACCGCCTACCCTGGTGGCATAAAAGCTTTGGCTTGTTAATACTCTTTTTATTGTCGGTTCGGTTTGTTTGGCGGCAATTTAATCCTCTACCTCATGCACTCAGTACGCATAAAAAATGGGAAATATCGTTGGCTCATTTTATTCAGAAAAGCTTTTATTTTTTGATCCTGTTGATAGGCATATCGGGTTATTTCATCGCTACAGCCAAAGGTAAAGGAATAGAGTTTTTTATATTTTTTAAAGTCCCTGCTATTACCGATGAGTTAGCAGAAGAGCGAGCTGATTTAATCGGTAATGCTCATGAATTAATGGCAATTTTACTGGCTGTTTTGGTAGTGTTTCATGCCTTGGCAGCTATCAAACATCATTTTATAGACAAAGATGAAACACTTAAACGCATGACCAGATCTAAGTCATAACTAACGAATTACTTAGCTTGACATTCTACCCCCTCCCAACCCTTTCCATTTCGGCAAAGCTCAGTGCATCGCCTGCTAGGTGAGGGGAATTCTCATTAACAAATGATAAAAAGGAAATATTATGAAATCATTATTACAACAGTCTTTTTTGGCACTTTCACTGACAGCAGCGCTTGTTACTTCAGGCAACATTTTTGCAGATGATTATGTCGTTGATAAAGAAGGGGCGCATGCCTCTATCCAGTTTAAAATCTCTCACCTTGGCTATAGCTGGCTATGGGGTCGATTCAATGACTTTGATGGTACGTTTAGTTACGATGAAAAGGATAAATCAGCTTCTAAAGTTTCGGTCACGGTAAATACTAAAAGTGTTGATTCTAACCATGCCGAGCGTGATAAACATCTACGTGGTAAGGACTTTCTGGATGTTGAAAAATTTCCCGAGGCCAAATTTGTTAGTACAAGTTTTACCGAAGGTAGTGAGGGTAAGGCAGTGTTGAAAGGAAACTTAACGCTGCATGGTGTTACCAAAGAAGTAGCACTGGATATTGCTCAGGTAGGAGCTGGGAAAGACCCATGGGGTGGTTATCGTCGTGGGTTTGAAGGCCAAGTCCGCATAGCACTCAAAGATTATGGCATTACCAAAGACCTTGGTCCTGCATCGGCGGAGCTGGATTTGATTATTTCACTTGAAGGCATTAAGCAATAATGTGATTTGATAATCCTAAAAAACGCAGTTGAAACGTAGCGAGAATAGCTAGAGTGCTGAAGATAAGGAAATTTCTGGAAAATTCTGACTTCACCCGTAGAGTGACTACGAATAAAGCCAAAGTTTTCCAGAAATTCCCCTTATCTTCAGCACTCTAGTTATTCTCGCTACGTTTCAACTGAGTTTTTTAGGTTCAATGCTAAATCGTTAGGTTGCAACAAAGCCTGTAGATAATCAGGACGTTCACTAATGTACGCTTGTGTATAAAAACAACAGGTGTTGTAGATCGTGTTCATTCTTTGATGTTTTGTACTATACTGTAGTCAGATTTATATGCTTAGCACTTGTAATTCATAGTGGTTTAGAGCTTGTCTCATCAATATTACAATTACTTAAGGGTAAATTATGGATAATAAACGATCATGCTGCTGTGGAGTTTTCCCCAAGGGACTGTGGTGGTTGCTTACGCTTTTAGGCTTACCCCTCTTATATTTTCTGATGTTTAATGCCAACAAAGATTCCATTGAAGCTGATTTGACTCAGCGGGTTTCAAATGCTTTGACCGCAGAAAATATGGCTTGGGCTGACGTAAGTGTTGACGAGCGTGGCAGAGATGTCTTTCTTACGGGTGAGGCTCCTAGTGCTGAAGCCAAGGATAAGGTCGTTGCTTTAGCAAAATCTGTGACAGGTGTGCGTATAGCCGAAGGTGAGTTTACGGATTTTGTTGCTGTAGAAGATATGGTACTGAACATAGCCTTGGAAGATGGAAAAATTGTGCTTAATGGTTCGGTAGGCTCTCAAGCTGAAATTGACGAGATTGTAAAAGCTGCAACTGACCGTGTTGGTGAAGGTAATGTGGTTAATAACCTGACCATTAACAAGCAAGTTAAAATGGCAGGTTGGTTAGGGGCTCTTCCAGGATTAATGGGATTGGCTTTGGAAGGTGGATCGCTTTCAGCATCTGCAGAGGGTATTAAGTACACGGGTATTGTAGAAAGCCAAGACATGCAAGATACCTTGTTAGGCAAGGCTAAGAAGCTACTAGCCTCATTTAATATTCCTGTTATCAATGGACTTGTCATTGAAGAATCAGGGCCATCTGTTGCAGAAATCAAAGCTGCTGAGGATGCGAAAGCTGCCGCAGAGGCTGAGGTTGCTAAAGCAGTAGAGGTTAAATCTGCTGAGGAGGCCAAAGCAGCTACCGCTGAAGTTGAAGAAGCTATCAATGTTTGCCAAAACAAACTCAATGAAGCTATGTCTGGTAAGATCATACATTTTCAGACGAATGCTGCTGTTATTCAACAGCAAAGTCATGCTCTGCTAAACCAGATAGCTACGGTGATGGCAGAATGTAAAGACGAGATTTCAGGGGGCATCAGTATCAATGGGCATACCGATTCCCGTGGGGAAGATGCCTACAACATGGCGCTAAGTTTGCGTCGTGCAGGTGCAGTCAAGAGCTATCTTGAGCAGCACAATGTGAGTTCCAGTCTTATGAAATCGGTTGGTCATGGTGAAACCAGTCCCATCGCCAGTAATGACACTCGCGAAGGGCAGGCAGAAAACAGAAGAATCACCTTCATTATTAATGAAAGATAGAGAGAGGACACTATGGGTTATTTATTTTCAAAGTTATTTCTATGGTTACTGGTGGCATTCATATTCGGAATAGTCATGGGTCTGTTCTCTAGTATTCGAAGAGAGGATTAATGATGTCAATGTTTGTTTTGCAAACCATTTTGTTGTTGGTTGTCGCCTTTGTACTGGGGTCATTACTAGGACGACTATTTAAAGGGATGTTTTGTAGCAGAGGAGCTAATGTGGAACCTGCGGTGATAAGCAGTTCTAACTATGATGGGGATTCAGGAATTCATCGGAGCTATGTTTCTTCAGCAGACAAGCTGGCTAATAGGGATAGAATCTAAGGTAGGAGGATTCAATAACCCTCCTTCCCCTTTATCCTAAAAAACTCAGTTGAAACGTAGCGAGAATGACTAGAGTGCTATAGACATTCGCAGTAGTTTCA
>CAZDMX010000309.1:0-3556 GCA_964506085.1 uncultured Thiothrix sp.
AACCCTTAGATTCAGTGCTATAGACATTCGCAGTAGTTTCAACTGAGTTTTTTAGATTAAACCATTTCTTCAACTTTTTCTTTTAGCAGTTTTGTTCTAGTACCCATTTGCTTACTATCAGCACTACCTTTGGGTAAAGTACTGCGGTTCTCGCTAGCCATCTGTTCCTCTTTGTCTAATGGGTTATTTCCTACTTTCATAGCCGAATCAGGTAACTTAAACCGATAGACTGAGACTTGTAACTCATTAGCAGTACTCGTCAAACTATTTATTAGCTCTGTTGTTTCGCTTACCCTTTCAAATGCCTGCAAGGTAATATCTTGAATAGAAATCATCTTCTTCTGTGTGCGTTTAGATAATTCCGATTGTTCCTTAGTAACATGGGCAATTTTCATCATCAATTTTGCAATTCGCACCGATTCGCTTTCCACATCGCTTAATGCTTTGCCCGCATCTTCAGCTGAAGCAGTGCCTCTAACTACATGCGCAATGGTTTCTTCCATAGCCGTTACTGTTTTCTGAGTATCCATTTGCATGGTTTTCACTAGCACTTCAGCTTTCTTGGATGTAGCGACTGCTTTTTTTGCTAACTGTTGTACATCTTCAGCTACGCCACCAAAGCCTTTCCCGGCATCGCCCGCACTACTCATTTGTATAGAAGCATTCAATGCCAGCACTTGAGTCTGTTCTGCGATATCATTCATCAATTGAGAAATATGACTGACCTCCTGTGAACTTTCACTCAAACGTTTTATACGTTTTGCCGTCACTTGAACTTGCTCTCGAATGGCATGCATACCCGACAGTGTTTCACGTACTGTATTAGCTCCCTGACGTGATATTCCAAGTGATTTATTAGCAACTGCTGAGGAGTTAGCAGCAAAAGCAGAAACTTGCTGTACATTTTCTGCAATCCGGTTAATGGCTGAAGATGCTGATAGCACTTCATTACTCTGATCTTTACTAGCCTGAGAAAGATCTGCTGCCGTCTTGTCTGCTTTTTGCGCATAATTATTTAAACGCCCGGAAGTACCATTAATTTTTGTAACCAAATCACGTAATGCATCGACCGTATGGTTAAAAGCACCTGATATCGAACCTGTAATATCCTCAGAAATGCGCGCAGAAATAGTCAAATCTCCTTGAGCAAGAGCGGTCATCCTATTTGTCAGGTGCATAATACCTTCTTGATTACGGTCATTTTCTTCTTCAGTAAGACGTAAGCGTTCACGATGGTCGTGAAACAAGGCATAAGCTAAAAATAGTAAACTCAATAGCGAAAAAGCCCCAAATGCGTAACCTGCCATACTGACATATTCAAGAGTGTCTCCACGTTTAGAAATCCGTGTTTTCAGCGAAGAGGTGGCCTCAAATAACTCCGCACCCATGACTTCACTTTTATTTACAGAGGTATAGATTTGTTGCAGCATCGTAGCGTTATCGAGCAATGCACTAATTTTCTCGCTCAAGTTACCAATTTGCTTCTCAATTTCCTCAAGATAAAATCTGGCTCCCTGGTTGCTCACGGCTGTTACTTTTTTATCTCTATCCCCGCGAAGTAAAATATCCAACTGACTATCCAACTTCATGGTGTTTTCTGTGAATTCCTGAATAACCATTTGCACATCATTTCTACCTTCTAACATCAGCAACAAGCTATTCTGGAGTTTTTGTAACAATATCAACTGGCTAATAGATATATTTAATTGTTCAACACCATCGTTTTCTTGTTCGAGCCTTAACACCACCTGCTCTGCAGCGATTTGTAAGGCAGGTAAAGTCTCGTACACGGTCTCAGCGTACTCATGCGTTTTAGTAACTGCATCTTTATACTGTAAAATCTGTGCAAGCAATTCTGAATAAGAGGCCCAGGTAACCCTGACATCATCCAGATTGTCACGATTTAGACCAAAGCTATGTTCATTCTCTTCTTCTTGTAAAGCTGAGAACTTTCTCTCGAACTCATTTTTATGCGACTCAATTTGTTCAAAAGAACCCGTATTGCTTTTTATGGTACTAATCGTTGAAGTCATTAACTGTTGTGATAACAACGTTAAGTCAGCCGCTAATGTTATACGGTTTTTATCTGCGGATGATTGTCGGTAAGAATAGGAAAAACTTGCAATCATTAAACTCACAAACACCAATAACAAAACCAACGATACCCCGACTGGCTTTCTATTCACGCTTAATGATGGTGAGGTGTAAGAGGACATAGTTTATTATTCTTATTATTGACTTATATTGTCTAACTTAGTACAGGTGTGATTAAACCTAAAAAACGCAGTATTAATAAAGACCTTCACTCATCGGTGGTATACCCTGTAGGTTGTGGATGAGGTACGACCCCCAACGTGACCGTACTTTGTTGGGGTTCCTGCGTCACCCGCAACCTACAAAAATTCTGCTATTTTCAATCTTTGTTATAAATTTTAGAAGGGATTTTACTTCACTTTTAATCACACCCAACTGCTTCTCTTTTAATTCCAATAGCCGCTACAAACTTCTCTATATCTAAGACTTTGACTTTATCTTTCTTATAAGAAAAAGAAACCTTCTCTAAACCTTTTTTACTTACTTGAAAATCTGATAAATGTTTATCATCAGACCAGTAATCACGACTACCCAAGACCTTGTCAACCAACAAACCAATATTGCCATTTTCTTGAGACATCACCAAAATAGACCTGTCTTTCAATCCTAATGTCGAATGATCTTCATTGATCAATGTACGTAATTCGATCAATGGGATAATAGCTCCCTGGTAGCTCATCAAACCCACAAGCCAACTTCGATGATCTATTGCCCGAGTTGCTTTTGATGATGAAGCAATTTCTAATAAACTATCTCGCTCGATCAATAATTTCTTATGACCGACTTGTGTTAAAACACCACTCCAACCAGAAACAGCACTTTTCTGTTGCTGATTCCTTTTATGCAGCAGCGTTAAGCCGACTAACAAATCATACGACGTTAGCACAATATTTATTCCTTATAATCTAGCGATCAATTATTTTATAGCGATCATTAACCTATCAAATATCCATCTTATTACCAGACTTAGATAAATTCAGGGAACAATTCTTCTTTTGTTTCCTCATCCTTCTGAGTTTGCATAATGATGGCCGTCATCAAGTCATCATGGGTAAACGGCTTGGTCAAATATTGCTCGGACCCTGATAGCCGACCACGAGCCATATCAAACAAGTTATGTTTGCTTGAGAGCATAACGACGGGTATATCTGCATATTCTTCATTACTTTTGATTAATGCACATGCCTGATAGCCGTCCAGTTTAGGCATCATAATGTCCATAAAAATAATATCAGGACGGTTCTTGCTGATCATAGAAAGTGATTCAAAGCCATCTTCAGCAGTGAACACTTCACAGCCCTTCTCTGACAAAAATAACTGTGCAGAGCGTAAGATCGTTTTACTATCATCTACTAACATGATTTTTAGATCACTCAAGTCGCAATCTGCAATATTAATTTCTTGATGCTTATCTTCATCAGGTTGACTGATGGTACGTGATGTATTCATAGGGCTTGTTTGT
>CAZDMX010000310.1:0-3541 GCA_964506085.1 uncultured Thiothrix sp.
ACTATGGCTGATTGAAGGGGTACAAACACTCAACTGGAATAAAGTACGAGTACTCCCTCAATTACATAGATGGTTATGGGGCGACAAACCGGGCGTATAAGAATAATTATTCAACCGTTACAGACTTCGCCAAGTTCCGAGGCTTATCCACATCCGTACCTTTAAAGACAGCGGTATAGTAGGAAAGCAATTGTAACGGGATAGTGTAGACAATAGGTGCTAGTAATTCTGGTACTTCTGGCATTTCAATGACATTGATATTGTCTTTCTTTTCCATAGATATTGCCTTATCTGCAAATAGATAAAGTACTCCGCCTCTGGAGCGTACTTCTTCCAAATTTGATTTTAGTTTTTCTATTAGGTTGGTATTGGGTGCGACCGCGATAATGGGCATCTCACTATCTACAAGTGCTAACGGCCCATGTTTGAGCTCTCCAGCGGGATAGGCTTCTGCGTGTATGTAGGAGATTTCTTTTAGTTTTAGCGCGCCTTCCATTGCTACGGGGTATTGAGCGCCACGTCCAAGGAATAAGGCGTTGTTCTTTTCAATAAAGTCTTCGGCCATTTTCTCGATAGCAGCGTCTTGTTCTAATGCTTGTTCTAGTAAAGCAGGTAGCTTCTTTAGGTTGTCGACAATCTCTTTTACTTTTTCTGGCGCATCACCTTTTGCTTGTATCAGTAGGCCTATCAGCATTTGCAATGCTACCAGTTGGGTCGTGAAGGCCTTAGTTGATGCTACTCCGATCTCTGGGCCGGCAAGTGTCATCAATGAATAATCTGATTCACGCGTTAACGAGCTTTCCGCAACATTACAGATGGTGAGTGTAGCGAGCATGCTGTTGTCATTCTTTACTTTTTCCAAAGCCGCTAGTGTGTCTGCTGTCTCACCCGATTGAGATAGGGTAACAAACAGCACGTTGTCTCTGGGTGGGCGACGGCGATAGCGGTATTCACTAGCCACTTCTACGTTACATGGAATGTCGGTCATATCTTCAAGCCAGTATCTGGCTATTAGCCCCGCATGGTAGCTTGTGCCACAGGCAATAATCTGCACTTCTTCAACTTTTTCCAGAGTCTCCATGATATTGTCGCCAGAGATGCAATGTTTTAGATTATCTAAGTTGAGTCTACCTTCTAGGGTTGATTGAACAGCGTTAGGTTGTTCGAAAATCTCTTTATGCATGTAGTGACGATATTCACCCAGATCAGCAGTACACATGCCGGAATTGGATTGTTTGATTTCACGTTCAACGCTTTCACCTGTTGCGTCAAATATGGTGTAGCTGTCACGTTTAATGATACAAAAGTCACCATTTTCCAGATAGATAAAACGGCTAGTGACGGGTAACATGGCTTGGATGTCTGAGCCGATAAAGGTTTCTCCTAATCCTAAACCAAGCACGAGTGGACTACCTTGACGAGCGGCAATGAGGGTGTCAGGCTCATCAATAGAAATGACACCCAGGGCATAAGCGCCGCGTACTTCTTTGATGGTTGCTCGAACCGCATCTGCAAGTGTTAATCCCTGAGTCAAAAACATTTCGATCAGATGTACAACGACTTCAGTGTCAGTATCTGAGGTGAACTCGTAGCCTTTGGCTTTAAGCTCGACACGAAGTTCTTCATAGTTTTCGATAATACCGTTATGAACAATAGCAACACGTTGATTGCTCATATGTGGATGAGCATTACGTTCTGCGGGTTCGCCGTGCGTTGCCCAGCGTGTATGTGCGATGCCTATGTTGCCAATAACGGGTGACTTACTCAGCTTTTCAGTAAGTGCAGCTACCTTGCCGAGTGCTCTGCTGCGGTTGATTTTATGGCTTTCGTTTAATACGGCAACACCGGCAGAGTCATATCCCCGGTATTCTAAACGGCGTAAACCTTCAAGCAGGATTTCTGTTACTGGACGTTGTGCTATTGCACCTACAATTCCACACATAGGATAATTTCTCTATTAGTTATTTTGTATTGGTGTGATATGAAGCCTATGCATGAGAATGCTATATCATGCTTGGCTTATGCCTAACTTTTCTTAGTGGGTCTAACCCAACCTTTTATTGTGACCTGTTTAGCCCTTGACAAGGTAAGCTCGCCTTCGGGTGTATCTTTAGTAATGGTTGATCCAGCACCTATAGTGGTATTTTTCTCGACCATCACAGGAGCGACAAGTTGTGTTGAAGAGCCTATAAAAACACCATCTCCGATAATGGTTTCAAATTTATTAACGCCGTCATAGTTACAAGTGATAGTACCTGCGCCTATATTGACATCAGCACCCATAGTGGTATCGCCGATATAGCTTAGATGGCTGACTTTACTACCTTTGCCGATAGTTGATTTTTTGATCTCAACAAAATTGCCGATTCTGGCTTTATCATCCAGCACCGCAAGAGGGCGTATACGGGCAAAAGGCCCAACTTCACAATCACTACGAATTTCTGCTGATTCTATAACACAGTTTGGTTTAATGAGTGTTCCCGCACCAATAGTGGCATTGGTGATAACACAATTGGCTTGTATGCTGACATTGTCACCTAATGTGACATCACCATTAAATACCGCATTGATATCAATCTTTACATCTTGTCCCACTTTCACGTTGCCACGGATATCTACTCGCGCAGGGTCTGCGACAGTAGCGCCAGCAAGCATGAGTTCATTCACCTTGTCTAGCTGATAAGCACGCTCCAACTCAGCTTGTTGGATTCGGTTATTAACTCCTTGTACCTCAACAGGACTTTCACAAACTACCGCTTGCACATTGCCGCCTTCTTCCACTGCCAGAGCGATACAGTCGGTTAAGTAATATTCACCCTGAGCATTTTCTGGACTGAGTGCTTTTAACCAGCGCTTAAGGTCTTTACCTCGTGCTGCTATAAACCCAGTATTGCCTTCTTTAATAAGTCTGATTTCATCAGTAGCATCTTTTTCTTCAACAATTCTAGTGATTTGTCCTTTATCATTTCTAACGATACGGCCATATCCAAAAGGGTTATCCAAATAAGTGGTCAACACACACAAATCAGCATCGATCAATTTATCTACTAAGGCCTTCAAGGTTGCAGGTTTGATCAGCGGCACATCCCCATAGGCAATAACCACCTGATCATCATCTTCGATAATATCGGTGGCTTGAGCGACTGCGTGGCCAGTGCCTTTTTGTTCAGCTTGAAGCACCCATTGAATGCGATCATCCAAAATGGCTTGTTGAACGTATTCTCCACCGTGACCATAGACTACGGCCAGTTTACTCGTATCTAAAGAAGAACATGCATCAATAACATGCTGTAGCATGGGCTTACCACCAATAGTATGTAATACCTTGGGTAAGCTAGAACGCATTCGGGTTCCTTGACCAGCAGCAAGAATAATTGGAAACGATTTCATTATAATAATATCTATATTGTCAACTATCAGAAATTATAGCGAATCAAGCACTACGCTGTGACGCTTTGTGATAAATGGAGAATATCCTCATTTTATATAGGACATCTCTATTAATTGCCTTTTCGCCCGATTCCTGCGTTGGATCATTTTT
>CAZDMX010000311.1:0-3530 GCA_964506085.1 uncultured Thiothrix sp.
TCTGTTTAGCTGAATGATTCAGTGTTGAGTTTATGCCGTGTAAGTTGTTGATATTTGTTAGCACCAATTTCAAATGCTGGTATAAAAGCTGGTATGAGTGGTTTAATAAAATATATAAGTAATTGTAATTAATCAATATAACTCATTAAAGTGCTATCCCTCCTTCTCCGCCAATTTTCGTTCCAGAATATCAAAGGTGGAAGATATCTAACTCATGTTAGCTCTGGTTCTCACTGGTATAGTTAATCTTAAAATATTGCAGGACTTCCTGCTGATTACCCCTAAAAACTATTCGATCTTTTTTCTGATCCAATTGATAGTTGTACATAGGGTCGTAGTAGTCTTCAAGTAGACTTGTAACCCATGAAGTATGTGCTTCTGGTGAGCCTGTTTTTTCGTGATGATCTAAAGATTCTTCCGCAAGTTTGCGTAGCACTTTATGACGTTCACCACCTAAGCGTTTTTGTATTCTATCCAGACTGTCTAATAATGCTTTTCTAAAAGACTTAAATCCCTTTTCTTCTCCATAGAAATTTTGAAAGTCTTGCAGCATATCAATGGCATATTCTTGCATGCTGGTTTCCAGCCTTTCTTCCTTGCTTAATACAAGTAACAATATCGGTGATGTTGACATTTTTTCATAGAGCATAACAGGTAGGTTCAAACGACCAATATTTCTGCCTTCATCTTCAAGCATTATAGTTTTTGTGTTGCCTTGTTCATGTTTTAGTTGTTGTATCGCTAGCGTATTTTCGAAGTTAATTTGGGTCGGTTGACGCGAAGCATTTGCACCAAAAGCTGAACCTCTATGATTCGCAAGCCCCTCTAAATCAATTGACTGAGGAATATGAGGTAACAAACGGGTCTTACCTGATCCCGTACTTCCTCCGAGCATTACAAAGTCTGTTTGCTGGATTAATCTTTCACTGTTGTCAATGAGGAAACGGCGCATGGCTTTATAACCACCCTTCACTCTTGGGTATTTGATGCCGGTTTTTTCAAAGATCCATTGTTGGCTGATTTTTGAACGCATGCCACCACGAAAGCAGTACAAAACTCCATCGGGGTGTTTGTTGATAAAACCAACCCATTGATGAGTACGTTGTTCACGAGTTTCATTGCTAATGAGTTCTGCGGCTAAATTAATGGCTTCATCTTGACCTTTATTTTTATAACGAATACCAATTTCATGACGCTCATTATCAGTAATAAGTGGATGATTCTCTGCCATATCAAAGGCACCTTGTGTGTATTCAACAGATGCGCGAACATCTAACAATGGCGTATTGTTAAGAAACAATCCATGTAGATCTTCGATTTGTGGGAGATTCTTTGCAAAGTGTAATTTCATGCAAAGGAGTATAGCAAGTAGAGAAAGTTAGGAATCTGATTATATTAAAAATCATCTCGTTTATCCTAGAAAACGCAGTTGAGCGTGAAAAAGACATGTAGGCTATTGGTGTGCATAGTGAAACGGAAAAATTTGTAGTCACCTCATTGGTGATGAGAAGTTTTTCTGTTTTGCTTGGTGCACCAAAAGGTTGCGCGGACTTTCGCGATCCAACTGCGTTTTTTAGGTTTAAAATGATTAAGGTCGATCTTGTCTTGTTATTGATGATTTTCCACCTTTCGCCGTCATAATAAATGCTATTCCCAACCGACTACAAAACGGAATTTAGTTGATGAACCAAGCAAAGAGAAACTGGATGATAGAGAACAGGCGTAATATCTCCCAGCGACTTGCCTGGATCCGAAGCAAAGAAAACGGACTTCTTTTGCATAACGATGACGGTGCAGAAGAAATCATCATCACTAAAGATAATAATCTTGTATTTTTACGTTTTGTTGAAAAAAATGAGCAAACGAATGAAGACGAAATAAGTAATGTCATGTCATTTATTGATATTAGCAACCCCCTGATGCTACAAAGCCAATATGCGCAAGCAATGTTGCTGACATTACTTTTTGTTCCAAAACCAGAGCAGTTATACATGCTTGGTTTTGGTGGCGGTCGTATTCCAATGGTTTTACATCATCATTTTCCAAAATTGGTTATAGAATCGTCTGAATTATGTGAAGGTGTGCTGTCAATACTCGAAATGTGTTTTGGCTTGAAAAAAGATAATCGGCTAAATATTAATATTATAAATGGCCGAGATCATTTGCAAAACTTTCAACCGGGTAAATTTGATATTATTTTATTGGACAGCTTTTCGGGAGCAGGAAGGCATCCTAATGAATTATCCTCGTTGGAATTCTATAAACTTTGTCATTCAAAACTTACCCAACATGGGGTTGTCGCCACTAATCTTGTAGATGATAACCGCCTTTTTAAGCAAAAAGCACAAACTTTTTGTGCATCCTTTAAATACACTTACTCATTCAGTTTTGAAGCCAATCATGTCTATTTGGGTTCTAATTCTCTGAATTTAACACAAGATCAATTAGTAAAAAGAGCGAGTACGTTAGACAAAAAACATTCATTCGGCTTTAAACTGGAAGATATAGCTAAACAAACCATCCAGACTAAATGCGAAACGGCTCTTAATCTATTGTCAGACCAAGTGTAATCACTTCTATCAAAAGAAACTTATGAGTTTTTTAGGATTAACTATTAGTTAGTGCGCCTATAACCCCAAAGAAAAACCCCTGCCCCAATAATAAAGCCTGAGCCAATGAAGAAATTCCATTCTAACTGATCATTAAAGACCAAAAGACTATAAAGCGTTGCCGCAATTACTTGTGCATAAAGATACGGAGACAATGCAGATGCAGGGACAAGTGAATAGGCTTTAATTAACAAAAAATGCCCTATAGCTCCCAGCCCGCCCATTGATATCAGCAATAACCATTGAGTACTGGTAGGTGTCTGCCACCTCCAAGGAAGCAATAGCGTTAACACCACAACACTGACCACTGAGGTGTAGAATAGTGATGTTCTCTGATGATCAATGGTTGCAGCCTTACTGGTGAGAAGAAAGTAGAACGCCAATAAGAACGCCGACAGAAATGCAAAAACAATCCTCGGTTCAATCGCTTGAAACCCAGGTTTAGTGATAATCACAACGCCAACAAACCCCAACGCAACTGACAACAAATGAGCTGGACGAATAGCCTCACCTAAAAATATGCCAGACAGCAAAGTGATAATAACCGGTGACAGATACAAAAAAGCAGTGGCCTCTGCCAAGCTAATGGATTGCATTGAAAAATACAGCGAGGTAGTTACGCCAAGCATGCATAAGCCGCGTAACAGCTGGATTTTTGGTGCTTTGGGAAATAAGAAATCACGATGTCCTTGCAAACTAAAAAGTGTGCCCACAATCAAAGCATGGAAAAAGAATCTAGCCCAAGTAACTTGCGTAAGATGAAAACTCTGCATAAGGAACTTACCCAAAGAGTCCATCCCCGCAAGAATAGAAGCAGCAGTTATGGTTAGCAGTATCGCAACAAGTACTGTGGGCAATCTACACCTCAATAATCCTAAAAAACTCAGTTGAAACGTAGCGAGAATGACTAGAGTGCTGAAG
>CAZDMX010000312.1:0-3503 GCA_964506085.1 uncultured Thiothrix sp.
GATAAGCGATATAGGTACATGGATGTACCGTAGTAGGGCAAAGCAGGAGCAATTGCCGACATGACCTGTAAGCATTATCACAATAGTCGGATGACGTACCTTATCCAACCTACACGAAAGAAACTAGGTCACTTTAAACTCCACAACCCATCGACAAAAATGGCGAGCAACTACAGTCCCATTATCTGCAACTGTAGTGGATGAGCTTGTTGGTTTACCTTCTACTGTCACCGCATTTCGCTAGATACATTGATGTGATTCGACATCTAATAACTCACCTTTGACTCTAGAATTACTAATTGAGATAGCATAGCAGCTTGCTGTTAAAGCGCTAGAGAACATTTAATCAAATGCTGATATACTCCGCATTTCGATTTTTGCGTACACTTGTAACTGGTATCAAATGGGGCACATGATAAACACGAATAATATTTTTAGATTGCTATTACTAGTTAGTATGACAGCTTTTCCTTTTCTTCAATCCAGTGCTGAGCCAAATGCTAGCAATCCAGCGCAACCGGTTTGGAAGGATATGAAGTCTTCTTCTGATACTGATAAAGGTTTTGTTAAGCCACCTCCGAGCAGTACAAAACTAACTGCCCGTATTATTACCGACAATGCAACTGCAATTAAAGGCGAAACGCTTACTTTTACGCTTGAGAGTAATCAATCAGACTTGCGCTTTTATTGGATAAGTAATGGTCAGAAGAGTTCAAAAAGCACCTTTATCGTTGATACAGGACAATTAGAGGTGGGTAAACATCGAGTTAGGGCAACTATTACTAATAGACAACGTGTTCAAGCACATGCTTCTCTGTTTTTTAAAGTCGTTGAAGACCCTGAACAAAGTTCTGCAAACTCCGAAAACTCCGAAAACTCCGAAAACTCTACAGCTACAGATAATAATGATGCAAGTGTAACTCCCGATAACGACGGAAAGGTTATAGAGCTTCCTGCACCAAGCATTGATCAGCCGCAAACAGAGACAACATCAGATAGTGGGAAAGTGGTTGAGCTGCCCGTTGCTGTTGATGTTACCGTTGATAATGTAGATGTTAATACAGATAGCCCAGATATTGAAGATAATAGCGCTAATGATACTCAAGAAGATTCAGCAAATATTTCAATTTCACCGCAACGCCAAAATATAGTCAAAGGTGGTGTAGCCGTGTTTCGTAGCAATGTTAATGCGGATGATGGCTATACATTTAAATGGAAATTTACTGACCAGCGCAGCACTGCAGAGCAGTTTGAAATATCATCAGGCAACTTGGAAATCGGTAGTTATCTTGTCCACCTGACGACAACGGATAAGGAAAATAATGAATACAAAACCGAAGCTACTTTAATCATTAACCATGAGGACATGCAATCTATTACTGTGGCTGATTACATAGGTACAAAACTTACCGATTTAAAGGGTCAGCTTAAAGAAGCGAACTTGCAATTGGGGCATGTATCAGAACGTGTTGTGGAGGATGAGGATAATAAGCAGGAGATTGATCACGGAGTTATTATTGAACAAAGCCTTGAGGCGGGTAGTCAGGTTAAAATAGATACAAGTATTGATGTGGTTGTGAGTAAAGCCCCATCCAAACCATTAACCGTACATATTCAACCTGCTTCTCTGATTGTTGAACAAGGTAAAAACGTAGAATTTACCGCTATTTTTGTTGATCCCGAGATGAATGCCAGTGATCTCAGCTTTTCCTGGACTTCAGCCAATTTTGACAGCCAAGATAGCGTTTTCACCATCGACACATCGTCGTTATCTGCCGGGAAATATTCAGTTGAGTTACAAGTCAAAAATACGCAAGGACAACAAGTTTCCAGCGCTGCTACCTATGAAATAACCAGCAAGACAATAGCGGCTCCAGACCTGACCGGTAAAGACATTGATACGGTGCGCTCTTTACTTGAACAGTCCAATTTAAAACTGGGCGATATACAGCAACGATCAGATGGTGACATGGATGAAGGTCATGTACTTGAGCAGACTCCAGCAGCGGGTGAGCGCATTATAGTCGGCAATACGGTAAATATCACGGTAGCTAGTGCCAAGAAAAAAGAAGTAATAGATATTACGCTGTCAGTAGATAAGAAAACCTTTAAGATGGGAGATGCCGTCACTTTCCATACAAAAATAGAACCCGAAGCTAAAGATACCAATATTCATTACGTTTATACAATGAATGCTGAAAAAGTGGCAAATGTCTTACCCACGCTTCAATGGAAACCTAACAGTGAAGGTATTTATTCGGTTACTGTCACTGCTTATAATGATGCTGGGATTATCGCCACATCCACCCCTTTGAGTATTGATGTGACAGCAGCCTGGGAATTGCCCGTTGCCAAGATACTCCCTGAGATGCAGGTTGTGAATCAAGGTGCAAATGCAGAATTTGTAAGTACTGCAACTTATGACTTAAATAGCTCTTTGAACTATGAATGGTCTAGTGAAACGAAACATGGTGGCAGTAAAAAACAGTTCATGTTTGATACTACCGGGATTGAACCCGGCACTTACACCATTACCTTGAATGTGGCAGATGACAAGAACAAGAAATCCTCTACGACCGCTATGCTAGTTGTTCAAGCTAATATTGGCAGCCTTGATACGCTTGATAAGGATAAGGCAAGTACGGATAACGGTTCGACAAATTCATCATTTAATTCACAGGCAGATCCAAAAGCTATAGCTGAATCCGCTACTGTCACTCATGCAGATACAAAAGTTCACTTGAGTGTGTCGAGACAATTTGTCAGTACAGACTCGACCATTAAGATTAAAGTATTAACTGATGAGTCATTAACGCCTGAAAGTTATTACTTCGAATCCGGTGATGATCAGAATCTAAAATGGATTCAAGCTAATGAGATTGAACATACTTACAATGGGTTTGGTACATATGCTATTCGTGCCGCAGTAAAGCAAGATGAAAAAGTCTATTATTCGAATAGTGTCACTATATGGGTATGGTCCTCGACACTGTTGTTTCTTACCGCAGGTATCGGTTTATTAGCTTATGTCATAATGTGGTGGTGGACTAAATTCATTCCAAAAACTAAAAGCAGTGCCAACGACTCATCTGCCATTCAACCCGTTGTTATAGAAGAGCAGATACCCTTGTTAGTAGATTCAAGTAATGACAATGATATCGTTACAGATGCTAGGCGAGATGATAAACGAACGGTTGTTTCAGTATTAAAAAAAGCCATTTTTCAATTTGTATTAGGTGTGGGTATTTCTATACTTGTACTTTATGTCATATTAAAATCGGTTAACTTGATATGAGATATCAATCTGATTATCCTATTCATATATCGGTAGTGGGTTAAACCTGTGATTATTTGCTTTTATCGCCGCACCCTTCGACAAAGCTCAGGATGCTCGGACAACGCTTGAACCTAAAAAGCGCAGTTGAAACGAACATCCTGAGCTTGTCGAAGGATGTGGAACATAAAGTTTAGCTGATTATAAACAACAGATTTAACCCACTACC